>NZ_NOLK01000010.1:0-107180 GCF_002245985.1 Nostoc sp. 'Peltigera membranacea cyanobiont' 232 | reverse complement strand
CTGGCGGTACTTCTAGAAGGGCTGATTGGTTAAAGTAATCAGGTTCGGCGAATTTCTGCTCGAAAAACCACTGTTGGATGGGTGTCAGTGCCACATTGCCAGTCACTAAACCTTATTTTGAGCAGTTGCTTTGTATTCTCCAAGGAGAATTAAATTTTACTGGGTTTATCCAAGCTTGGAAGCAGGTTGTGGCGAGACATCCAGTTTTACGTAGTTCCTTTTATTGGGAGGAGATAGAAAAACCCTTGCAAATGGTGAGTAAGCAAGTGGATCTCCCGTGGGAAGAACTGAATTGGCAAAATTTCACAGCCGACGAACAACAACAGCATCTAGAGGATTTTTTGAAATGCGATCGCCAAAAAGGATTTGAACTAGATCGAGCTCCTCTGATGCGCTTCACCATCATCCAGCTAGAGGAATATACTTACCAATTTATTTGGAGTCATCATCATATTCTCTTTGATGGCTGGTCGATGCAGATTATCCTCAAAGAAGTTTTAGCTTTCTATGAAGCACACCAGCGAGGCGAACATTTACGCCTGATACCCTCTCGCCCCTATCGAGAATATATTAATTGGTTACAGCAACAGGATATCGAGCAAGCAAAGAACTTCTGGCAACAAACTCTCCAGGGTTTGGAGCTTCCTAAATCTTTAATCGGGAATAAAGAACAAGAACAAGGAATATACAATCAGCAAACTTTTCAATTATCTCAAACGGTAACTGAGAAATTGCAATATGCGGCGCGACAGCACCATTTAACTCTGAATAATTTGGTTCAAGGAGCGTGGGCATTGCTACTTTCCCGCTACAGTGGGGAAAGTGATGTAGTATTTGGTGCAACTGTATCTGGTCGTCCACCAACCCTTGTAGGAGTGGATTCGATGGTGGGGCTACTAATCAATACTCTCCCCATGCGGGTACAAGTTACAGGAAAAGTGGAATTATTACCCTGGCTGAAGGAATTACAAAGCCAAGCTTATGAACAGGAACAGTATGCTTATTATTCTTTGGCAGAAATTCAGCATTTGAGTGATGTTCCCCCAGGAATGCCTTTGTTCGAGAGTCTTTTTGTCTTTGAGAATTATCCACTAGATTCTGCTGAACAAGACACCAAAAAAACTTTAGAAATTAGTCATATTCGTTGTTTTGAACGCACGAATTATCCGTTAACAGTGGTAGTTAATCCTCAATCACAATTGTCTGGAAGGATTGTCTATGATGCCAGTCGTTTTGAGCCAGAGATAATTGGGCGGATGATTGGACATTTCCAAACATTGCTCGCGGGA
This sequence comes from Nostoc sp. 'Peltigera membranacea cyanobiont' 232, assembly GCF_002245985.1. Classification (NCBI taxonomy): domain Bacteria; kingdom Bacillati; phylum Cyanobacteriota; class Cyanophyceae; order Nostocales; family Nostocaceae; genus Nostoc; species Nostoc sp. 'Peltigera membranacea cyanobiont' 232. The sequence continues at coordinate 105,891 of NZ_NOLK01000010.1, read as the reverse complement.
ATGGCAGCCAATCTCAAACAAAATGTTTCTGAATTATCTCTGCTCAGTGCAGCCGAAGAAGAAGAATTAATAATCCAAGAAAGCAGTCAAAATATAGATTATATTAGATATAAATGTATTCATATTTTATTTGAAGAACAGGTAGAAAAAACTCCTAATGCGGTAGCCGTTGTATATGAAAAAGAATATTTAACTTATCGGGAGTTAAATAAGCGTGCCAATCAATTAGCGCATTATTTGCGTTCAGCTTTGCTGTCGCGTAGCGATTCGCTAGGAGTTAAACCAGAAGTACGGGTGGGAATTTGTGTCGAGCGTTCGCTGGAAATGGTAGTAGGAATAATCGCTATTCTCAAAGCGGGTGGGGCTTACGTTGCATTAGATTCCGCTTATCCTTCTGAAAGATTAGCGTTTATGGTGGAAGATTTACAAGCACCCATCTTAATAACGCAAACTCATTTACAACATCTGCTCCCACTCAATAATCAAACTGTGGTGAATCTGGATACAGATTGGGAAATCATTTCCCAATACAAAGAGGACAATTTGCTCAGTAACGTTAATCCAGAAAATTTAGCTTTGATAAGCTACACCTCTGGTACAACAGGAACACCAAAAGGTACAGAAGTTCCCCATCGGAGCATTGTTGGTTTTATGTTTGGGGTTGATTACGTTCACCTTGATGCAAATCAGATTTGGCTACAACATTCATCAATTTCTTGGGATGGACTCACCTTAGAACTTTGGCCGGCCTTACTTTACGGTGGGCGTTGTGTGCTTTACCCAGGCAAAATTCTGACACCTGAGAACTTAAGCCGCATCATCCGAGAGCAAGGAATTAACATCCTGTATCTGACTACTGCCCTATTCAATCTCATGATTGATACAATGCCACAAGGATTTTCAGAAATTAAACAACTGATGTTTGGGGGAGAGTCCGTTTCTGTATCTCATGTTCGTCGGGCTTTAGAACTATTACCGAAAACCCAAATTATTCATGCTTACGGCCCTTCAGAATGTACAGTTTTTACTTCTTGCTATCCAATTCCTAAACAACTTGCTCAAAATATCCATTCAATTTCCATTGGTAAACCCATTGGAGATAGGATAGTTTACTTACTAGATGAAAACTTACACCGACTTCCAATTGGTGTTAATGGCGAACTCTATGTGGGTGGAGCGAGTGTTGCTAGAGGTTACTTAAATCAACCAATATTAACCAACGAAAAATTTATTCCTAATCCTTTTATTAAGGGAGATACCCTTTACAAAACCGGAGATTTAGTCCGCCGTCTTTCTGATGGAAATCTAGATTTTATCGGTCGAATTGATACACAAGTAAAAATTCGCGGTTTCCGCATTGAATTAGCAGAAATTGAAGCGATTTTAATTCAACATTCTGACATCAAGCAAGTTGTTGTCATTGTGCGGGAAGATGAACCTGGAAACAAATATTTAGTGGCTTATCTCGTTACCAATGATAATCAACTAACGCCTAGCACCCTGCGAAACTTCCTTAAGAAAAAGCTGCCTGACTACATGATTCCCGCCGCTTTCGTATTTATAGAAGCGTTACCCTTAATGCCTAATGGTAAAATCAATCGCCGTGCTTTACCCGCCGCAGATAATTCCCAAAGAAATCTAGAGGTTGATTTTATTCCTCCTCACACACCTACCGAACAAGAATTAGCTAGAATCTGGGTTGAAGTTCTCAAAGTAAAACAGGTTGGAATTCACGATAACTTCTTCGAGTTAGGGGGACATTCTTTACTGGCTACTCAAGTTATTTCTCGATTAAGAGAAGTCTTCTCTCTAGATTTTTCTCTGCGTTACTTATTTGAAAATCCGACTATTGCAGAACTCTCTCAAAAAGTGATTGCTCAACAAATTGAACAAGCAGAAAATGAGGAACTAGCAAAGATTTTAGCGGAGGTCGATCGGTTATCAGAACAAGAATTGACACAACAATTACTGTTTTGAGTGATAAATTTAATGACTCGATAATACTAAGTTTGAAAAAGCAGAAGATGTAAAAGATTTTTCTCTGTGTCTCTGTGGTTCAATAAAAAACTAATTTTCAACAATATATATGAGCGATATACTAAAACGTCTTGAAACCCTGTCGCCAGAAAAGCGAGAGTTAGTCTTACAAAAACTGAAAAAGCAACAGCAATCTACATCCAACAACAAACTAATTACGATTTCGCGCCAACAACCGCTTCCTGTTTCTTTTGCTCAAGAAAGACTGTGGTTTCTCGACCAACTAGAAGGCGAAAATTGTGTCTACAATGTCCCGTTTTTCTTGCAAATTAGCGGGTGTCTTCAGATAGCAGCTTTACAACAAGCTATTACAGCAATTATTCAACGTCATGAAGTCTTGCGTACTAGCTTTTGTGTTGTCAATGAGTTGCTGATACAGGTGATTCATGTCAATCCCAAGTTGACGATGCAACTGATAGACTGGCGACAATTGACGGAAGCAGACCAGTTAAAGAAAGCGCAGCAGTTAGCGATAGAAGAATTACAACAACCTTTTGATTTATCAAACCCACCTTTGCTGCGGGTAAAGTTGTTGCAACTGAGTGACCAATCCCATCTGCTGTTCCTCGTTATCCATCATATCGTTTGTGATGGCTGGTCAATGCAGATATTCCGCCGGGAATTATTCGCACTTTATACTGCCTTCTGTGCTGGTAAACCTTCTCCTTTACCAGAATTATTGCTGCAATATGCCGATTTCGCTCACTGGCAAAGACAATGGTTACAGGGAGAGGTTCTCCAAAAGCAACTCAATTACTGGCAAAAACAATTAGCCGCAGTTCCGCCACTGTTAGAATTACCCACAGACCGACCACGCCCGTCAACTCAAACCTATCGGGGGCGTAGCGAGTTTGGCGCACTCAATCAAAATTTAACTCAGAAGTTGAAGCGTTTGAGTCAGGAGTCAGGAACAACTTTGTTTATGACCTTACTGACAGCATTTGCGCTGTTACTTTCGCGCTACAGCGGACAGGAGGATATTGTTGTTGGTTCTGCGATCGCTAATCGCAACCTTCGTCAAATAGAACCATTAATTGGCTTTTTTGTCAATACCTTAGCATTACGTACCAACTTACAAGGGAATCCAACCTTCTTAGAATTACTCGAACGGGTGAGGCAAGTAACCCTAGATGCTTACGACCATCAGGATTTACCCTTTGAGAAGCTAGTTGATGAATTGGGTTTAGAGCGATCGCTCTCCTATCATCCCCTATTTCAAGTGGCTTTTGGCTTGCAAAATGAAATGCAAGAGACGCTAGAAATCCCTGGATTAACCCTGAATCCCTTTAAATGGGAAAACACAACAACGCTGTTTGATTTGTCCCTAATTGTTCGGGAAACTGACCAAGGGTTAACAACAGAATGGGAATATGCCACCGATTTGTTTGCAGCTACAACCATTCAACGAATGGTAGGAAATTTTGCAGTTTTGATTCAAGGAATTGTCGATAATCCTCAACAACCGATTAACACTCTACCGTTACTCACAGAAGTTGAACGTCAGCAACTACAACATTGGAATCAAACGGAAACCGATTATCCTCAGAATCAAACTTTAGTTGAAATATTTGAACAACAAGTTGCGAAAAATCCTAATAATATCGCTTTGGTGTTTGAATCCCAAAGTCTAACTTATCAACAACTTAATCAAAAAGCTAACCAACTCGCTCATTATCTAATTCAAAATTACCAAATTAAACCAGACACTTTAATTGGTATCTGTGTTGAACGGTCTTTAGAAATGATTATTGGCGTACTCGGTATCCTCAAAGCGGGTGCTGCTTATGTACCGATTGACCCCAATTATCCACAAGAGCGGATTGAGTTTATCCTACGAGATTGTGGAACATCATTATTGCTCACCCAAAGTTTTATTAAAGATAAACTACCTCTATCTGAACTGGAACATCAGTTAATTTGTTTAGATGAGGAAACTTTTAGTTCGGCGTTAATAGATAATCTAAATATTCAAATTCTACCTGATAATTTAGCTTATATAATCTATACCTCTGGTTCAACAGGACGACCCAAAGGGGTGATGATTGAGCATCAAGGAATTGTTAATCTAGCCTTAGCCTGGGCGAAAACTTTTCAAGTTAAATCACAAAGTCGTTGGCTTCAGTTTGGTTCTTTTAGTTTTGATTTATCTATTGGTGAAATTGCTACTACTTTGTCCGCAGGTGCTTCTTTATATTTAGCCCAGAAAGAAACTTTATTACCTAGTCAAGCCTTAATTGACTTGTTAGCTGATTGCAAAATTTCCCATTTCGCGTTACCTCCTTCCGCTTTATCTGTATTACCTCCAGCCACCTTACCTAATTTGCAAGCCATAATCATTGGTGGGGAGCCTTGTGCAGCCGGATTGGTGACACAATGGGGAATAGGACGACATTTTTTCAATTGCTATGGGCCGACGGAATCGACAGTTATTGCTACTATCGCTAGTTGTAAACCCAATGGGAAAAAACCTTCTATTGGTCAACCATTATCTAATATTCGCATCTATATTTTAGATGCTCACAATCAAGCCTTACCCCCAGGAATACCGGGGGAATTGTGCATTGCGGGAGTAGGTTTAGCACGAGGATATTTGAATCGTCCTGATTTAACCGCCGAAAAGTTTATTCAAGTGAATTTATTTGGTAAAACTGAGCGAATTTACAAAACTGGCGATTTAGCAAAATGGAACTCTGAAGGTAATCTTGAGTATCTAGATCGGATTGATGCTCAAGTTAAATTACGGGGATTCCGTATTGAATTGGGTGAAATTGAATCGTTACTATTGCAACACACTTCAGTTAAAGAAGCAGTTGTTATTTTATATAAAACTGATAGTAATCCCCGGTTAGTAGCATATATCACGGCGGTACAAAAGTCTAGTAATTTAGCAAATCAACTCAAAGATTATCTGAAAAATCGCCTGCCAAATTATATGCTTCCTAGCAAGATTATGATTTTGGATAAGCTGCCACTTACACCTAACGGTAAACTAGATCGGAAAGCACTACCAACACCAGATTTAACCGCTTCCAATGACTTTGAAATGCTTGTTACGCCAACAGAAGAACTACTGGCTATTTTATGGCAAAGTCTTTTAAAAACTAAGTTTGTTGGTCGTCGAGACAACTTTTTTGAACTGGGTGGACATTCTTTATTAGCGACTCAATTAGTTACCCGCATTCGTGATAGTTTTGGGGTGGAAATACCTGTACGCAAGGTATTTGAGCAGAGTATTTTGTCTGAGTTGGCAACAGAAATTGACAAAGCTTCTTCAGGAATCGCTTTATCTCCTATTACACCACAGCCTGAAAACGTTCCCAAAACTCTTTCTTTTGCTCAATCAAGACTCTGGTTTTTAGCCCAACTTGAAGGCACTGGAACCTCGACTACTTATAATATGTCAAGGGCTTTGCAGCTTGATGGCAAGTTAAATATAGAGGCGTTGCGGGCAAGTTTTAATTATCTCCTCGATCGCCATGCCATTCTCCGTACTTATTTTCCAGCTTTGGAGGGAGAAGCGCAAGTAGTTGTCCAAAATTTAGAAGACATTGAAGTGCTGGAAATCGCAGATTTACAAAAACTCGATTCCCAGACTCAAGCAGAAACCGTACAAAGGTTATCAAATAACCACGCTCAAGAACCCTTTGACTTAAATGCTGGCCCTCTTTTCAAAGCAACATTACTGCAATTAAGCGAACAGAAAAATGTGTTGCTGTTGAATATGCACCACATTATCAGCGATGGCTGGTCAATGGGGGTATTTAAACGCGAATGGGAACAGGCTTATTCGGCTTTTGCTGCGGGGGAGACTCCAAAATTATCACCATTGCCGATTCAGTATAGTGATTATGCAGCTTGGCAGCGCAGTTGGTTGCAGGGGGAGATTTTAGAAAGTCAAGAAAATTACTGGAAACAACAACTACGCGAGGCTCCCCAATTACTAGATTTGCCTACCGATTATCCCCGTCCAGCGCAACAAAGTTACCAAGGTGGACGCGAAGAATATCGTTTGAGTCATGAACTGACTCAGAAACTCAAAATCTTGAGTCAAAAATATGGGGTTAGTTTGTTTATGACCTTGTTGACGGCTTTTAATATCTTGCTATCGCGTTACAGCCGTCAAGAAGATTTATGCGTTGGTTCTGCGATCGCTAACCGCACCCATAGTTATACAGAATCACTAATTGGTTTTTTTGTCAATACTTTAGTATTACGGAGCAAAATAAAGTCAGAGCAAGGATTTAACGAGTTACTCCAGCAAACGCGCCAAACTTGCTTAGATGCCTACGCTCATCAAGATATTCCCTTTGAGTATTTGGTAGAACAGTTACAGCCAGAACGCAGTCTCAGCCATAACCCTTTATTCCAAGTCATGATAGTGTTGCAAAACACCGAAGGGGCGGGAACAAATGTCAGTCTACCAGGGCTTGATATTAAATGGTTGAATCAAAGTTATCCTTATGCCAAGTTTGATTTGACACTCGATCTTTGCGAAAGGGACGAGCAACTACATTGTATGTGGGAATATGCCACCGATTTATTTGAGGCAGAAACCATTCAACGGATGGCGGGACACTTTGAAGTCTTGCTTAGTGCGATTATCGAAAATCCTCAACAGCCGATTAGTAAACTGCCCTTGATGACAACAGCAGAGATTCAACAACTGCGAGTTTGGAATCAAACTAACATCGATTATCCTCAAGGGCAAACGCTCGTAACTCTATTTGAACAACAAGTTACACAAACCCCCGATAATATTGCCGTGGTGTTTGAAGATTGCAGCCTGAGTTACCAAGAACTGAATCAAAAAGCTAATCAACTGGCATATTCGCTATTAGAACTCAAAAAAGAGCAACAATTACCTGATAATTCATTGATAGCGATTTGTGTGGAGCGATCGCTAGAGATGGTCATTGGCTTGTTTGGTATTCTCAAAATAGGCGGGGCTTATGTGCCAATTGACCCCAACTATCCGCAAGAGCGGATTCGTTTTATGCTGGAAAACTGTGGGGCAAGGGTTTTGCTAACTCATAGTCAACTTAAAGATAGATTAGGAATTAAAGAATGCGCTCGGCAATACCAAGTACTCTATCTCGATCGAGAGGGAATGGGGAATGGGGAATGGGGAATGGGGAATGGGGAACAGGGAATAGTAAATCCTAAAATCCAAAATCAAGATGATTTAGCTTATGTCATTTACACATCAGGTTCTACTGGGCGACCAAAAGGCGTAGAAATACTGCACCGTGGTTTAAGTAACTATTTGCACTGGGCAAAAGACTTCTATGCAGTAACGGAAGGGCAAGGTACGCCTGTACAGTCTTCCCTGAGTTTTGATGCAACCATTACCTCCCTCTATCTACCTCTAATTTGTGGGCGTACCACCACCTTGGTGAGAGAAAAACAAGAAATTGAAGCTTTAGCAAATATCGTCAAACAAAACAATCATCTCTCCCTCGTCAAAATCACGCCGTCCCATTTGGAAATCTTAAATCAGCAACTCGATGCTGATGCTATGCCAAATCGAGTTAATGCCTTTGTTTTAGGTGGTGAAGCATTACACGCTAACCAAATAATTCCGTGGCTGACTCATGCCCCTGATACTCGCTTAATTAACGAATATGGGCCTACAGAAGCGGTTGTGGGGTGTTGTGTTTACGAAGCAACTGGAAAAACGGATGTAGTAGGCGATTTATTAATCGGAAAACCAATTGCCAATGCACGAATTTACATTTTAGACAACCAAAATCAACCGCTACCTCCTGGAATTCCTGGCGAACTTTGTATTGCGGGTGCTGGTTTAGCCCGTGGCTATCTAAACCGTGCCGAACTCACAGCAGAAAAATTCATCGAACTGGAATTATTTGGGGAAAAAGAACGAGTTTATAAAACCGGGGATTTGGCAAGATGGTTGCGAGACGGGAACTTAGAATATATGGGGCGGATTGATAACCAAGTAAAACTGCGGGGCTTTCGGATTGAATTGGGTGAAATTGAAGCTTTATTAGCTCAACACCCCAAAATTGGGCAAGCAGTTGTGATTTTAGCAGGAGAAAGTGCGATCGCACAACGCTTGTTAGCTTATATTGTACCCACACCAACAGATAACAACTTTGAAGACAAAAGTCTGCAAGTTGAACAGGTTGAATTATGGCAGCAAGTTTTCAATGATAGCTACTCTCAGCAACAAGCCCCAACCGACAATCCAACCTTGAATCTAGCGGGCTGGAATGATAGCTACACAGGAAAACCAATTCCCCAAGCGGCGATGGAGGAATGGCGAGATACAACAGTTGCCCAAATTTTGGAACTGCAACCGCAACGGATTTGGGAAATTGGTTGCGGAACAGGGCTGTTGTTATTTAAAATTGCGCCTCATTGTCAGCAATACTTAGGTACGGATCTTTCACCTGAAGCATTGCACTATATTGAACGACATCTCAAACAGCAATCTCTCGAAGATAAAGTTAGCTTAAAAGCCAGTGCCGCAAACCAGTTTGACGACATTGAAACAAATGCTTATGACTTAGTAATCATGAATTCAGTGATCCAGTATTTTCCCTCATTGGATTACCTTTTATCAGTATTGGAGGGAGCTATCAATACCGTAACGACTCAGGGAAAAATCTTTATTGGGGATGTGCGAAATCTAAATCTCTTGAAAGCTTTCCACACCGCAGTCGAGTTTCATCGCGCCCCCGATGAGTTATCAATTAAGGACTTGTGTCAACAAATTCAAAAAAGCATTGAAACTGAAGGTGAATTACTGATTGATCCTGATTTATTTATTGCCTTAAAACAACGATTTCCGCGAATTAGCCATCTGCAAATTCAATTGCAACGGGGTTATGCCCAAACGGAAATGAGCCGTTTTCGTTATGACGTTATTTTACATTTGGATCGAGTAGATATTCCCATTGCGTCACCTCAATGGTTAGATTGGCAAGGTGAACACCTGAATTTGGAAACAATCGAGAAAATTTTAACGATTCAGCAACCAGATTTGTTAGGTATCAAGAATATTCCTAATGCTCGTCTCACCTCAGAAATGATGCTATTAGAAGAAATTGCTCAATTAGATGGTAATGTTGCAGATTTAAAAGCGGTAATTGCTCAAACCAAATTAGACATAGAACCCGAAGCATTCCGAACTTTAGCAGTAAATTTGCCCTATACACCTTTTATCCAATATAATCCTACCGAATTTTCTAATTACGATGTTATTTTTCAACGGAATATTTCTGGAAAAGTGACATTACCACGATTTACGCAAGGGGAGAATTTACAACTGAAACCTTGGCAAGATTACGCAAACCAACCGTTACAATATCACACTAATCAAGTTGATTCAATTTTGTTAGCTAAATGGCGAGATTTTCTGGGAAAAATGCTCCCTGATTATATGATTCCTAGCCATTTCACTATTTTAGAGCAACTGCCATTAACACCGAATGGTAAAGTAGACCATAAAGCCTTACCTGCGCCAGATAGAGGAGTCCCAACAACAGATATTGAATTACCTGTAACAGCAACAGAAAAGTTGCTTGCCGAATTGTGGGTGAACCTGCTTAAATATGACACGCTTGCCCGACATGATAACTTCTTCAACTTAGGGGGACATTCATTATTAGCAACCCAACTCATTGCCCGCATCCGTGATAAATTTAAGGTGGAACTGCCTTTGCGGAAGGTATTTGAATTCCCTATCCTCAGTGAATTAGCTAATTATCTTGATACCTGCATTTGGGTTAATTCCACCGATAAAAATATGCAGTCTCTCAACTCAGACGAAGAGGAAATCGAATTTTAAAGTACCACGGCTGAAAACACGTCTTCAAGTAAAATTATCTTTAACTTAACCTATGATTGCCCTATCTGATTCCGTTTTTCTCACTCCTGAAACATACTTAGAACTAGAAGAAAAAAGCAACATCAAACACGAATATATCGATGGACAAGTTTATGCAATGGCAGGAACAACTGACATCCATAACACCATTGCCCTAAACCTGGCTTTATTGATTCGTAATCACTTTCGAGGATCAGGCTGTCGAGTTTACTTTGCCGATATTAAAGCAAAACTTGAAAAACGTAACCGCTTTTATTATCCTGATATTATCGTAACCTGTGATTCTAAAGACCGAGAAACCCCGACTTATAAACGTTTTCCTAAACTTATTATTGAAGTTTTATCCGAGTCCACGGAAGGCTTTGATCGAGGTGATAAATTCAACGACTATCAAACCATTGATAGCCTAGAAGAATATGTTTTAGTTAACAGCAAACACCAACGATTTGAAACCTTCCGCCGTAATGAGCAAGGCTTATGGGTGCTACAAACCTATACACCTGATGACCAAATATTTTAACTCAAAAGCATTAACCTAACCGCTACTTTTACCGACCTTTACGACAATGTAGAATTGGAGGCTGTGACAGAAAAACCAGAACTAATTTAAAAAATGTAAAATCTCTACCTCTAGGAAGTTCGTAGTAAGGACTTTAGTCCTTCTTAATTTAAGCACTAAAGTCCTTACTACAAACAATCAAAAATAGGTTAAAAAATACTATTTTCTGTTAACAATTAATTCCTAATATCAACAATCACCTTTGATTTTGTCCGACTAAAATTATGATTAAAAATGAGCAAGTTGTTGGTTTAATGCTGCGTTTACAGAATATAGGATGCCGAATTTGGGCTGAAGATGATAAGCTCCGAATTCGGATTAGTAAAAATACCCTCACTTCTGAACTAAAGCAGGAAATTCAAACTAACAAAGCAGATATATTAGCATTTTTAAATTCTGCCAAAGCTACAACTGTCATGGCAGAGGAAATTCCTACCTTACCAGATGATGCCCCAAAGTTTCTTTCATTTGCTCAACAACGCCTTTGGCTTTTAGCACAACTGCAAGGGCCGTCAGCTAGTTACAATATGCCGATGGTTTTACAACTGGATGGCAACCTGAATATTGATGCTCTGCACTCTACTTTCGCTTATCTGCTTAACCGTCATGCCAGCCTACGGATGTATTTTCCCACAGTGGCAGGAAATCCCCAGGTTGCGATGCCTGCGGCGGTAAACTACGCAAATTTAGACGACATCGAAGTTTTAACGATACAAGACTGCCGAAATATTGATGAATATCCCCAATCCTCAACCATTCAACATTTTATCGATGCTCATGTTCAAGAACCCTTTGACTTAAATACTGCCCCTTTATTTAAAGCGAAACTACTGCTAATCAAAGAGCAAAAATATGTGTTGCTGATTAATATGCACCACATTGTCAGTGACGGCTGGTCAATGGGGGTGTTTGTCCGTGAGTTCAGGCAAGCTTATACGGCTTTTGCCCAAAATCAGACACCAAGCCTTGCACCATTACCCATTCAATACAGCGACTACGCAAACTGGCAACTAAACTGGCTACAGGGTGAAGTATTAGAAACTCAAATTAACTACTGGAAACATCAACTTCAGGATTCTCCCCCATTATTGGAGTTACCTACCGATTATCCCCGTCCAGCATTGCAAAGCTACCGAGGCGCACGTTATCTCTACTCCCTAACGCCGGAATTAAGCGCTGGTATTAAAGCTTTAAGCCAAGAACAAGGGACAAGCCTATTTATGACTTTGTTGGCGGCTTTGAATATTCTACTTTCTCGTTACAGTCGCCAAGAAGATTTATGTATTGGTTCTCCCATTGCTAACCGCACTCATAGCCAGACTGAATCATTAATCGGCTTTTTTGTCAATACTTTAGTACTGCGTAACCATATCAAACCTGAGCAAAGCTTTATTGAGTTGCTTCAAGAAACTCGCCAAACTTGTTTAGATGCATACTCTCATCAAGATATTCCCTTTGAGTTTCTGGTAGAAAAGTTACAGCCAGAACGCAGTATGAGTCATAATCCTTTATTCCAGGTCATGTTAACCCTGGAAAATAATCAAAGTCCCGACTTGAGTTTGCCAGGATTAGAGATTCAATGGCTCGATTTCTATTGTCCATTTGCTAAGTTTGACCTCACACTTATGGTCATAGAATCTGACAACCAGTTAAATTGCTTTTGGGAATACGCTACCGATCTCTTTGAGAAAAGTACTATCCAACGAATGGCGGAGCAGTTTGAAGTTCTGCTTAAGGGAATTGTTGATAAACCTCAAGAACCGATCAAAACTCTACCTTTGATGACAGCCGCCGAACTTCTGCAACTGCAACGCTGGAATCAAACGGAAATCAATTATCCTCACGATAAAACTCTAGTTGATCTATTTGAACAACAAGTTGCTCAAACCCCTAATAATTTCGCTTTGGTTTTTGAATCCCAAAGCCTAACTTATCAACAACTTAATCAAAAAGCGAACCAATTAGCTCACTACCTGATTCAAAATTACCAAATTCAGCCAGACACCTTAATTGGTATCTGTGTTGAACGGTCTTTGGACATGATTATTGGTTTACTCGCTATCCTCAAAGCAGGTGGTGCTTATGTACCGATTGACCCCAATTATCCAAAAGATCGGATTCAATTGATGTTAGAAGACTCTGGGACATCAGTCTTACTAACTCAAAGTTTCCTCAAAGACAAATTACCCCTAGCTGAACTGGAAAATCCTTGTCAGGTAATTTGTTTGGATGAAGAAAATCTTGGTGAGGTATTAACAGATAACGCCGTGTGCAACTTTCTCTCAAACCTAACCCCCAACCCCTTCCCTACTAGCATTGGGGAGCAAGAATCAAAGCCTCTCTCCCTGTGGGGGAGAGGTTTGGAGAGGGGTTCTAAGAATAAGTTGCACATCGCGTCAGATAATCCCAATCCCCAAATTAGACCTCATCATTTAGCTTATGTCATCTATACTTCTGGCTCGACGGGACGACCTAAAGGGGTAATGATTGAGCATCGAGGACTGGTAAATTTGACTTTGGTAATTAACAAAGCTTTGGAAATTGAACCCCAAAGTCGTCTGCTTCAGTTTGCTTCTTTTAGTTTTGATGCCTCAATTTGGGAAATTGCTACTACTCTGACCGCAGGCGGTTGTTTATATCTTGCCCAGAAAGAAACTTTGTTACCCAGCCAAGACTTAGTAAACTTCTTAGCAAAACACAAAATTTCTCATATTACATTACCTCCTTCGGTTTTATCTCTATTACCTGAAGCTGTTTTACCCGATTGGCAAACTATAGTTGTTGCTGGTGAAGCTTGCCCAACAGAATTAGTTAGACAATGGGCAACTGGACGACGTTTTTTCAATGGCTATGGCCCCACAGAATCTACAGTTTGTGCGAGTATTGCTCGGTGTCATCCTAATAGCAAAAAACCGCCCATTGGTAAACCAATATCCAACATCCGCATCTACATTTTAGATACTCATAACCAACCATTACCCCCAGGAATACCAGGGGAATTGTGCATCGCGGGAGTAGGTTTAGCACGAGGCTATTTGAATCGTCCCGATTTAACTGCCGAAAAGTTTATTCAAATTAACTTATTCGGTAAAACTGAGCGAATTTACAAAACTGGTGATTTAGCAAAATGGAATTCTGATGGTAATATTGAGTACCTGGGTCGCATTGACGAGCAGATTAAATTACGAGGATTTCGGATTGAACTTGGTGAAATTGAATCAATTTTATTGCAATATCCCTTAGTTAAAGAAGCAATTGTAACTCTATATAAAACTGAGAACAACCAGAGTTTAATTGCATATCTAACAGGAATTACTAGTGATTTATCTATGCAATTAAAAAATGAACTTAAATCCCGTCTGCCCGATTACATGATACCTACTCAGATTATTGTCTTAGATAAGTTGCCTTTAAGTGCCAATGGCAAAATTGACCGAAAAGCTTTACCCGCTCCCAATGGTGAGATTGAAGGCTTATATGAAGCCCCACGCAATGAAGTCGAAGAACAGCTAGCGCAAGTGTGGTCTGTTGTTCTCGAACGTCAAGAAATTGGAATTCATGATAACTTCTTTGATTTGGGGGGACATTCTTTACTAGCGGTAAAACTGCTCAATAATATTCAACAGGTATTTGAGCAACAACTTTCTTTAAGTAGTTTATTTCAGAATCCTACTATTGCTCAACTGGCACAACAACTAAGTAATCATGAGGTTAAAAAATCAAATTCTGATTTACTTGTACTTCAACCTCTAGGAGATGCAACCCCTCTATTTTGTCTTCCTGGTGCAAATGGACACAGCTTCTATTTTCGAGATTTAGCAATCAATTTCACTAATGAACGGCCAGTATATGGACTCGAAACTCCAGGAAGAAACGGCTCTACCGCGCTCCCTGAGTCAGTTGAGCTTCATGCTCGTCAACTGATTGAGCAATTACGCCAACAGCAACCCAACAGTCCGTACATATTGGCAGGATATTCTTCAGGTTGTGCCGTTGCTTTTGAAATGGCTTCTCAACTCGAACAGCAAGGTGAAATGGTGAGTTTACTAGCTATCTTTGATGCCGGAATAGTTTCTCGTGCTGAGTATATTACTGATAGAACAGACCTTGATTGGATTTGGCAAACGATTCAACGAATTGAAGCCTTGAAGGGAATCTCTTTAGGTCTGCAATATGCTGATTTAGCCGCTCAAACTGATGATCGAACCAGATGGGAACTGACGGCAGAATATTTGTACCGTCATAATGTTCTACCGGAACACTCAACCCTCTCTTTATTGAAAACAAATCTGCAAGTAATGAAAATACTGACGCTCAATTATGCTAAATATCAGCCTCATCATCCAATTTCTGCACCCATTGTTTTATTCCGCGCTCAAGAAATTCAGGAGATTGTTTTGCAAGAACTCCAAGCTTTTTCCGATTGCGATCTACCTGATTGGGGATGGCAAACCTATACTCAACATGCTGTCAGGGCGATCGAAGTACCTGGAAACCACGGTCGAATGCTTTATGAACCCAATGTAAAAATCTTAGCCAGAAAATTACAGCTTGCGATCGCAGATGGAGCATGGTAAAGATTAATACCAAAAGAGGAGTACGATATGCAATCCAAAACTTTTCGCGATCAACCCTTAAAGAAAGATTCTTTTATTTCAACTTTTACTCAATTTTGGGAGGATGTTAAAGCGATTACAGGGCCTTACTGGTATCCTACCAAGGCAGAGGGAAGAGTATTTTCAAATGTGATTCGCGCATGGGGAATGCTCATCCTCCTAATATTATTAATAATTGCGCTCGTAGGTGTAACTGCTTTTAATAGCTTCATTAGTCGCTATTTGGTCGATGTCATTATTGAAGAGAAAAATTTTGATAAATTTGTTGAGACAGTATCGCTTTATGGTGCTGCTCTTGTCTGTATAACACTCTTAGTAGGATTTACGAAATTTATCAGAAAAAAAATTGCTCTTGATTGGTATGAATGGCTAAATAATCACACATTAGAAAAATATTTCGGCAATCGAGCTTATTATAAAATAAACTTTAAATCTGATATTGATAACCCAGATCAACGTCTATCTCAAGAAATTGAACCTATTACCAGAAGCGCTCTAAATTTTTCAGCTACTTTACTAGAAAAAACGCTGGAAATGATGACTTTTTTAGTAATTCTCTGGTCAATTTCCCAATTTGTCGCAGTTGCTTTGGTTGCTTATACCATCATAGGTAATGTGATTGCTGTTTATTTGACTCAAGAATTGAATCAGATTAATCAAGAGGAACTTGAATTTAAAGCTGATTATGCTTATGCTCTAACCCATGTTCGGAATCATGCTGAATCGATAGCTTTTTTTCAGGGAGAAAAAGAAGAATTGAATATAATTCAGCGTCGATTTAGTAATATTCTAAAAAGTGCTAAATGCAAGATTAATTGGGAGAGAAATAAAGATATTTTTAGCAGAGGATATCAGGCTGTTATCCAAATATTTCCCTTTATAGTACTCGGCCCTTTATATATTAGAGATGAAATTGATTTTGGAGAAGTTGGTCAAGCTAGTTTAGCTTGCAATCTGTTTGCTAATGCTATGGCAGAAGTAATCAATGAATTTGGAACTTCTGGAAGATTTTCTAGTTACGTTGAGCGTTTAGGTGAGTTTTCAAATGCGTTAGCAGCTGTTACCAAAGAACCAGAGAATGTAAAGACGATTAAAACTATAGAAGAAAAGCGTCTTGCTTTCGAGCATGTCACCTTACAAACACCAAACTATGAGCAGTTAATCGTCGAAGACTTATCACTTTCTGTTGAGCCTGGAGAAGGTTTATTGATTGTTGGGCCGAGTGGTCGAGGTAAAAGTTCTCTGTTGAGAGCGATCGCTGGTTTGTGGAATGCTGGAAATGGTCGTCTGGTGCGACCTCCCTTAGATGAAGTATTGTTTTTGCCCCAACGCCCTTATATCATTTTGGGAACTTTGCGCGAACAGTTACTCTATCCTCAAACAAATCGTAAAATGAGCGATCGAGAACTTGAAGCAATTTTGCAACAAGTTAACTTACAAAACTTGCTGAGTCGAGTAGATGGTTTTGATACTGAAGTTCCTTGGGAGAATATACTTTCGTTGGGTGAACAACAGCGTCTTGCATTCGCACGATTATTAGTCACTCATCCTAGCTTTACTATATTAGATGAAGCAACAAGTGCTTTAGATTTGAATAATGAAGGGAATTTGTATCAACAGTTACAATCAACGAAAACAACTTTTATCAGTGTTGGACATAGAGAAAGTTTATTTAATTATCATCAATGGGTTTTAGAATTATCACAAGATTCTAGTTGGCAACTTGTAACTGTGGAAGATTATCGGCTTAAAAAAGTAAATCAAATTGTCAAAAACCCACCCGTAAAGGCTGAAGTCACAATAGATGTTTTACCCAATAATCAATCCCCAAATCAACCAGAAATATCTCTTGAGACAAGCACAATTGCTGGACTTTCTCACAAGGAAATGCAAACATTAACAGACTCTTCTATTAACACTATTAGAAGCAAAGCTAGTCTGGGAAAATCCATTACTACTAAGGATGGCTTTACCTACCGCTATGATAAAGACCCCAATGTGTTGAAATGGATAAGAGCTTAACAACTATTTATACTTTTGAAAACTAGGAACATGCTAACTAAACAGCAAAGACAACTAATTGCTTACGAAAATATTTCCATTTACGAACAAACTTATAAATTGCCCGTTTTAAAAAATAACGGTGTAAAAATAGTTCAAAAAAAAATTAGAGAACGTCAAAGATTAATTAAAGAAGGCGTTCGATATAACCATCAGTTTGGGGGGATAATTAAACGGAAAGAAGAAATTAGTCAGGGAGAAATTTTTGAGGAGATCCAACTATTCATTAAGGACTACATTAATATTATTGATTTACTAGAAAACTATAAAGATAGTTATCATGACTTTTTGTTAAAACTTACGGATGACTTAAAAAAATTATTTAAACAAAAATATCTGGAAATAAAAAGCTTAGAAGATGAAAGAAGCAAACTAGAGATAAAAAATAAAGAAAATCTGAAAATAGTTGATGAGTTAAGATGGGAAAAGCAAGAAAACTTTAAAGCAGTTTTATTATTAAGCAATGCTTATTTTATGATGTTAGAGAAAATAAAATTGCTTAGTAAAGGAATTAAAAATCTTACAGAGGATACCAAAAATCAAAAAGAAATTGTTCAGCAAATAATTAGAGATTTAGAAGTCTATCAAGAAATTTATGAATATCAAATAAAAGCTAATAAAATCCGTCAGGAAATAGCTAAAATTGCTCATACTGCAATCAATTTTGAAAATTCTCTCCAAGATTATTTTAGTCCGTTTCAATCTTTAATAGATGAAGTTGTTAAAGTAGATGAATATTTTTATAAAACTGTTGGAGATATTAAAATTTTAGGGGATAATATTTTGAAGTACAAGTTCAATTTATTAAACCTTGAAACAAACGAGACAATTTCTGATACTTTTCTTGATTTTATGGTGACAAGTTATGAGAAACAAACCAGATTAAAAGATGCTTTTATTGAGTCTCAATTATTAGATTGGCAAATCAATAATTTTGATTTGAGTGAAAATGATGTCTTTTTAGATAAAGGGATTGATTTAATATCTAATTACATATCTAGTGAACTCACCGATCAAAGAAAACTACTAGGTATAACAGAAGTAAACTTTGTCTCTACAGTGCCTCTATCTTCTGTTCAAGAAACAGGATTGATGGAACTGACTAATAACAATATTACGTTCCAAAGCAATAGAAATATCGATTATACCCAACTGCGGGATCTCCTCGCGCAGCACAAGTGGAAAGAAGCTGACATTGAAACTACTAAATTAATTCTACAAGTCATGAATAAGACTTATTGGAATGAAGTTTATAAGGAAGATATTGATAATTTCTCTTGTCAAGACCTCCACACCATCGATCGACTTTGGGAACAATACAGTTATGGTTACTTCGGCTTCAGTGTTCAGGAAAGTATCTGGAGTGAAATGGGTGGTCAAGTAGACTATGAAACAGAAAAGAGACTTGGCGATCGCCTTGGTTGGCGAAAAGAGGGAAACTGGTTAGACTACGAACAACTAACTTTTAAATTGTCCCCCATGACACCGATGGGACATTTACCAGCTAAATGGCTACACTATGACCAACATACCTTTGACTTATCTTCAAAGTCATCTACAGAAGACCTTTCAATGGGAGCGTGGCGGGTGGGGTCTTGGTTAGTTTGGCAGATGCATTTATTTTTTTCTCGTGCAAAATTTTGTAACCGAACATCAATACTTTAATAAATTTAAAACATCAGCATGGATAATATTAATCTTTCTGATATAGAAATAGAAGTTTTACTTTTTGGAAAATGGCGTTTTGATACAGCTTGGGAAAAAATATCTATTATCTTTAAAGATGATATGACTTACGAACAAACTAGGGTTCAAACATTTATTCTATATAAACCTAAAGAACTGATAACAGGGAATAAATTTAATGGTGTATGGTACGTAACCGAGCGCAAACTGCATCTAAATATTAAAAGCATCCCCAACTCATTTTTAAATTTACAAATACCCCTAGCTTTTAAAATTTCTTTTGCAGATATTGTAGCTACTTTGGGTTCTTTATTTACAGCCGAAAAGTATGAATTTGTTAAAATTAATAGTTCTAAATTTTTACTAAAGGATGGAGAACAATCAATTATTGGTACAAAAATAAATACCCCATCAGGAATGCGGGGTAACACTTAACAATTAAAAATTAAAAATTAAAAATAATCAAATTACAGACAGCTAGGTTTACCTACTTGCTACTGCTCGATCGCTAATCATCTCTCGAATTGCATAAGCTGTGGCGGGTGCTAGTAAAACACCATTGCGATAGTGTCCGGTAGCCAGGAGGATATTACTAAACCCTGGCAACTTACCAATAACTGGGGCTGGGCGACCTTCAGGGCGGGGACGTAACCCCGACCAAGTGCGGAGAATTGTTGCTGTGGCTAATTCTGGGCAAAATGCGATCGCTTGTTCTCTAACAGATTCCAGTAGTTCTTGATTTGGTGGTATCTCATTTCCATTGCAGGGAAATTCCACTGTTGCGCCTATCCAATAATCTGTGCCGCCTACAGGAACAATATGGACATCGTTACCCGTTATCACTGGCTGGAAGTCGGGATTGCCTAATGGATGCCCTACACGCATTTGTAAGGCTTGCCCAAGTACGGGGCGGATGTCAATTATCTGATTTAATTTTGCCGTCAATGGTGTTGAACCTAGCCCTGCTGCGACTACAAACCAATCTGCGCCTATTTTTCCTTCTGTAGTCTCAAGTTGTACGCAAAATTGGGAAGAAGATTCAGGTGGTGAGGTTTGGGCATCCAAAACAGTCACGCCAAATTTGAATGTTACGCCGTTTTGCTGGGCAGCTTCAACTAAAGCTAATGTGAGAGCAGTTGGATCGAGTTGACGGTCTTGGGGAGAATAGACAGCGCCAGTAATTTTTTCGCAATCGACTTGAGGACAGATATTCTGGAGTTTAGCTGTATCCCATATTTCTAAATGCCAGCCTTGAGAGTGGCGAATTTCTACTAGTTTTTCCCATGCTGACATCACTTCTAGGGAAGAATCAGACAAAAGCATGAGAATTCCCTGACGATTAAAAGGGATTTTGCGACCTGTTAAAGCTTCTAATTCAGGAATCAAAGTTTCATAGCGTTGGATGCTAGTTTGTCGCATCTGCCAAGCTTTACCCTTGATTTTTTGGCTGATTGCGCCCATCAAAACGCCAAGTGCAGCGCCTGTGGAAGCTTGTGCGGGTGGTTGGCGATCGCAAACTGTGATTTTGAGTCCTTTTACTAGACTCAGTTCATAAGCGATCGCAGCCCCAACTACACCACAACCGATAATTACTACATTCATTACTTGTGCTTGAAGTGAAAGTGAGAAGTTAGGAGTGAGAATTCAGGAGTTAAAAATTTAAAATTCCTAACTCCTGTACAGACGCGATTCATCGCGTCTCTAACTCCTAACTCTTGTAGAGACGCGATGAATCGCGTCTCTAATTATTAACCCTCTTCTTTTTTAGGAAGCAGATCGAGGAATTTGTCAATCTCTGCAAAAGCAGCCTGGGATTGGTTCAAGGCAACTAGAGGATTGCTAGCACTAGTAGCTTTATCGAGTTTAACCAGGTCTTTAAAAAAATCTCGCGTTATTTGACGGGCTGTGGGTTGGTCTTTGGGTAGAAGGTTGGGAGTGACATAAGTCAGATTCAGCTTTGCTTCTGTTATGGGCCCATGTATAAAGTTACGCACATTGATCCAATCACCTTTTTTAATCAGACTTGTCAACTCTTCTGAGCGATCGCGCACAGCCTGAATTTCAGGAACATAAGCCTGAATTTTTTCAAGTTGTACTGCTGTGTAAGTCGGAGGTGCGATCGCAACACCAGGGCCACCACAACTAATCAGGAATGTGGCCAATAGTACTAGGAAAAATGAAAAAATCGAGCGTTGACGCACCATATATTCAACTTAATTGCTTTTGGTTTACCGATTCACAGTGTCATTTTAGATCGCTAGCGCAGTCAATCGTTCTTGTCAGCCAAGGATTTTGCAGAAAATCTTGATATTTTCTCCAAAGAGCAGAGTTCCATCTGCTTTTGAGTAATTTTTAAGTACAATTACTTAATAGGTGTTAGGCAGTCCCAACAAGAAGCGATTTTTGGTTTCTGTTAGTAACTGATATTGTTAGGGAAGTATGATTTAGAGTTGCTAAATCTCAAAGGTCTTGATAAGCTGAAACACCAATATATATAAGCCTTTTGGCGGTTTTTCTGTCTTCACATCCCCGAAGATGCCGACGCAATATAGGAGTGTTTTTTAGTGAACGCAGCTGAACAGGCAACGAACCTTGAACTCGCCAGCAACATTGCCACGGTAGTTAATTTGTTCAAATTCGAGTTTCCTGATGCCAAATCCGATCTCAAACCCTGGAAAAATGACCCAGAAACTAGGGAGTTAGTCGATCCAGATTCTATAGATATTGGCTTTCACTTTCCTGGTATTAGCAAATCTTGGCGAAGTCGTAGTATTTTAATTCAAATCCGATTTTATCAAGATCCCATCAATAATTCCCGGCGTGCGATCGGCGTAGAGGTAGCTGGATTCGATCATCGCGGTGAAGCGTGGCGACTTTCTACGGTAGAAAACTGGAATGTTGTCGGCGCATCTTCGCCTTCTGGTGAAATCGAGGATAAGCTCAAACAGATTTGCCGACAGATTCTAGAAGTTTTTAATAAACCAGGACTTACGCATTAAAAACCTTAAACCTAGATCCCCCCTAATCTAGGCTGTTGACTTTGGTAAGATTTGACGGTTTTTGGTTCATGCTATTTTTGTGGGAGCGCAAAATCTCTTTTTTGTAATTGCGTTCGCGTAGCGTCTCGTAGAGAGCAAAGCGAAGCAATCGCAAAGTCTCTGGGATTGCTTCGCTTTGCTCGCAATGACTACACATATTTTGCATGATTTTTAACTCCTAAAAAGGCGCAGAGTCAACAGACTACCCCTAACCCCCCTTAAAAAGGGGGGAATGATAAAAGCCCCCTTTTTAAGGGGGTTGGGGGATCTCTTGTGCGTAAGTTTTATAACCCAAGTGAATGAAATCAACTTGTGTCAGAGAAAGTAGTAAGGAATAATACAGAGGATTGCGATCGCTAGCCACCCATATCACAATGACTACCGTAATATTTGTACATGGCACAGGCATTAGAGAACGAGAATACAACGAAACCTTTCAGATAATTGAGCAAAAGATTCACGCTCAACGTCCTGATATCAAAGTTTCTCCCTGTCTTTGGGGTGTATTAGGTGCGAAGTTCAATGATAATCGGGCATCAGTACCCTTGGAAGATGCAACACTGGCTTTATCTCAAGGAGAAGAAGACGCAGAGATTATACTGTGGGGGCAATTATACCGCGATCCTCTGTATGAATTGCGACTGTTTTATTTGCTACCGATTGAGTCAGGAAATCCCTTTGGGGAAGAACCAGGGGATATTTTACAATCTCGTGTAGCGAGTTTCACTCCAGCATTGGAACTGCAAGCTACGTTGCAAGAGGCGGGAATTGCAGAGGTATTTGAGCTAGCACGAGAGGCGGTTATCCACAGTGAACCATATCAACGGGCATTGCTCACAGTTTCCGAATCTGATTTGAGTGAATATTATGCACCAATAGTTAGAGCAGTTGTGGCTCAAGCAATGTTTATTAGCGAACAGCAAGAAAAATTTCCCCCCATACTCACCGATGCCCAATTGCGGGATGATGTTGTGGAATTGCTGACTCTGGTTTTAGGAGAGCCGGAGTTAGGATTGGGTGGCTGGTTCTTAAAGCCACTTGTTGAACTAGCGCAGCACGGCGGAACAAATTATATAAGAGGAAACCGCCTTGAGTTAACTGATAAAATTTCGCCTATGCCTGGTGATATTTTGTTGTATCAGACGCGGGGTGAAAAAATCAGGGCGTTTATCCAGGAACAAATTGCCCAAGCAGAACCGCCAGTAGTTTTAATCGCCCATAGTTTGGGAGGTATCGCTTGTGTAGATTTGCTAGTGCAGCAGCAGTTGTCTCAGGTGGAATTATTGGTAACAGTTGGTTCCCAAGCACCATTTTTATATGAGATTAACGCCCTTTACAGCTTAGAATATGGGCAGTTATTGCCAGAGCATTTCCCGCAATGGTTGAATATCTACGATTTACGGGATTTTCTCAGTTACGTGGGTAATAAAATTTTCCCCGATCGCGTGCAGGATGTGCGAGTGGATAACAGACAACCATTTCCCCGTTCCCACGGTGCTTATTGGACAAATGCTAAAACCTGGGAGGCGATTATTTCGAGGTTGCCATAATGGTTTACTTTTTACGGTGTCTAGAAAACCTCTCTTTTACAACGAGAGAGGCTTTAAATTTTTCCCCTTCCCAATTAGGGAAAGGAGTTAGGGACTTTTTTCAAAGTCGAAGATCCCCCCTAACCCCCCTTAAGAAGGGGGGAAAAGAAACTCTAAAAGCCCCCCTTTTTAAGAGGGAAAAAGAAACTCTAAAAGCCCCCCTTTTTAAGGGGGGTTGGGGGGATCTCCAAAGACTCAGGTGCTTCAAGAAAGGTTTGAAAACACACCCTAGTGGGTTAGGTTATTTTCCCCATCACGTGAGAGGCTAAGTCATCATGCAGTTGACGGCTAAACCCGATCGCACTTTTGGCTTAATTGTGGGTATTGAAAAGTACCACGAAACTGCTTGGAACGTTACAGGTGGAGGGCCAGCCGATGACGCGCTGAAATTTGCTCATTGGCTGCATCTACACGGTGTACCGAAAGAGAATATCCGGTTATGTTTATCAGCACTGGAAGAAAATCATCAGTTAATTGGGGAATGTGGCTTAAATGTAGAGTTAGCAACAGAGCAAAATATCTCTGACATTGTGACTAACTTTTTATCCCCAAAGTCAGGGGATTTACTCTACATTTTTTGGGCGGGACATGGTTTGATTACCTCAGAACGAGAGCGTCGGTTGCTTTGTGCTGATGCAAATAAACAGAATTGGCAGAATTTAGATTTAAAGTCTTTATTAGATTTTTTGGCTTCAGATAGATTTCAGATTCGTAATCATATTTGTATTATTGATGCCTGTGCCAATTATGTTTTAGAGTCGAAGGGAAGACCAACTAACTTAGGTGGCAAAGCTTTTTTGAGTGGTCAGCCAAAGCAAGATAGTCAACAATTTGTCTTACTGGCTACGCGAGAAGGAGAGCAAGCTAAGGTATATTATGAAAATAAAACAGGATACTTTTCTCAAGCTGTGCGGGAAGCTTTCGCGGCAGCTAATGGGAATTTTCCGCCGAATATGAGGGAAGTGACTGAGGCAGTTAAGCAGCGATTTACCAGTTTAGATAAAAAACAACTGCCGACTTATTTTTATTCCCGCAGTTGGGATGGAGATATTGAAAAATCTCATTTCAACCCGTTTGATATCCCGCATAATATCCCACAGAGTCAAGCTCGTAAGTTTGTTGGCAGGGATGAGCAAATAGAACAATTGCATCAGCTATTACAAGCAAATGATGTTGTGGCTATTAGCGATGTGACTGGGCAAGGTGGCGTGGGTAAAACAGAGTTAGCTATTCAATACTCATGGCAATATTTAGAAGATTATTCTGGCGGGTGTTGTTGGTTAAATCCCCAAGGTATTGATTTGGGAACCCAGTTAGTAGAGTTTGGAGTTGTAAATTTATCTAACTTCAATCCACCTAATGCATTAAGTCTAGCGGGTCAAGTTGCTTCTTGTTGGAAGAATTGGCAAGCTGGCAAAGTTTTATTAGTATTTGATGATGTTAAAGACTGGAAGCAAATTCAACCCTATCTGCCACCTAAAGGTTCTCGGTTTAAGGTGTTGATTACCACTCGTCTAAATACAGGGTTAGTATATCCATCACTGCCGTTAGGTAAATTGTCAGCAGATGGAGCCTTAGAATTATTAACAACCCTGCTGGGAAAAGATAGGGTTGAGAAGGAATTAGAATTTGCTAAGGGACTTTGCCGATTTGTGGATTATGTACCTATTGGACTTTACCAAATAGCAGCACAGTGCCGAGAGCCAGGGAGCGAATCATGCTAGCAGACATTCTCGCACAGCTACAAAAGCAAGCATTAACAGGTGAGTCTGGTGTAGCAGCAGCTTTTGAGTTGAATTGGCAAAGCTTGAAACCAGAGGCGCAAAAATTGGCTTGTCTGTTGAGTTTGTTTGCTTTGGCTCCTATCCCTTGGTCTTTGGTAGAATCAGCAGCAAGTGCTAGCCATTTGGAATTTGACTTTAAAGCTAACTGCGCTGTTTTAGTTGAGCGTTATTTACTGCAAGAATTGGCAGAGGACACCTACCAAATTCATGATCGCATTCGGGAATTATTGCAGCAGAAGTTAGAGAAATTAGCGGAAGCAGATGAACTCAAGCGTGGCTATTGTCAAGCAATGGTAGTAGTAGCACGAAATATTCCTCATACACCCACATTGGTAGATATTGCTCAAGCAACTCTTGCCATTCCACACCTGGCGGAAACTGCCACAGTCTACCAAGCTTGGTTAGGCGATGATGATTTAATCTGGCCTTTTATAGGCTCGGCTAGGTTTTACACAGGTCAAGGAGCATACGTGCAAGCCTTACCTTGGCATGAACAAAGTTTATCAGTTGCTAAAAAACGTTTTGGTGATGAACACCCCTCTGTGGCAACTAGCCTGAACAATTTGGCAGCACTCTACAATTCACAGGGAAGGTACAGCGATGCCGAACCTTTGTATATCGAAGCTTTGGCGATGAGAAAACGCCTGCTGGGGGATGAACACCCCTCTGTGGCAACTAGCCTGAACAATTTGGCAGGACTCTACAAATCACAGGGAAGGTACAGCAATGCCGAACCTTTGTATATCCAAGCTTTGGTGATGAGAAAACGCCTGCTGGGGGATGAACACCCCGTTGTGGCAACTAGCCTGAACAATTTGGCAGCACTCTACGATTCACAGGGAAGGTACAGCGATGCCGAACTTTTGTATATCGAAGCTTTGGCGATGAGAAAACGCCTGCTGGGGAATGAACACCCCTCTGTGGCAGCTAGCCTGAACAATTTGGCAGGACTCTACAAATCACAGGGAAGGTACAGCGATGCCGAACTTTTGTATATCGAAGCTTTGGCGATGAAGAAACGCTTGTTGGGGGATGAACACCCCTCTGTGGCAGCTAGCCTGAACAATTTGGCATTACTCTACAAATCACAGGGAAGGTACAGCGATGCCGAACCTTTGTACATCCAAGCTTTGGCGATTGCTGAACAACGGTTGGGGGCAAATCATCCCGATACAATAACCTACCGTGAAAATCTGGAAGAGTTACGGCGCAATCGTCAGCCTTGATTCAGGAGAATGGTTGCTTTTGTCTCCCGTTGGTTTCAGTAATTTAGGTAATCTGCATCGGCTGCATTACCCGTCTGGGATTCAAATCTTAGTCTAATAAGTAGGCAAGATAATTAATTACACAATGTCATTGCAAATGCAGTGAAGCCAAATAAAGCGATCGCACAACCTAAAACTACTTCTCTACGATATGCTTTGCGAAGAGTGCGATCGCACTAACTGTAAATATTTTTGTTTATCTACTTAATGAGCCTCTGAACTCCATTAATGAGCCTTTGAACTCCATTAAAGAGTCTTTTAGCTCCATTAATCAGCCTTTGAACTCCGTTAATGAGTCTTTGAACTCCATTAAAGAGTCTTTTAGCTCCATTAAAGAGTCTTTTAGCTCCATTAAAGAGTCTTTTAGCTCCATTAATGAGTCTTTGAACTCCATTAAAGAGTCTTTGAACTCCATTAATGAGTTTTTTAGCTCCATTAATCAGCCTTTGAACTCCGTTAAGGGACTTCCAATTAAAAAAATATCCAATTTTGTAGGGTGCGTTAGCGATAGCGTAACGCACCGCCAGATATCTCGGTGCGTTACGGCTTTCGCCTAACACACCCTACTGTATATTTTATTTTTTGGAAGTCCCTAATGAGTTTGTTTTCATTGATCAAATCCCCGACTTCTTGAAGAAGTCGGGGATTTTAATCTAGCTTAAGTACGTAACCCACCATCCAGGTTTTCGGTGCGTTAGCCTACGGCATAACACACCCTACGAAACTACGAGGCTACCAGTTACCTACAGGTTGAGCAGTAGCACCCAGCATTGAAGGATCGATTGAAATGCCCAATCCTTCAGCTACACGGCGACCATAAGAAACATCTGCCCGGAAGAAGTGGCAAAGTTGGCGCATTTGGATGTCTTCCCTTGCTTGAGAGAGACTACCAACAATATTTTTAGCCAGACGTTCTTGCTGTTCAGGAGTTAGTAACCGATACAGATTACCTGCTTGGGTATAATCGTCGTTTCCTTCACGATGACTGTAACGATCGACTGTGACATCGCCCAAATGACTAGGTGGTTCTGCATAAGCTGGATTTTCTTTGGGCGTACCCTCAGCACTATTGGGTTCATAGTTAGGAACGCTACCGCCGTTGTTCCCCGGTGCCATAAAGCCATCTCGCTGATAATGCATCACTGGACATTTGGGCTGGTTAACGGGTAGTTGCTGATAGTTACCACCCAAGCGATACCGTTGAGCATCTGGGTAAGAAAAGATCCGAGCTTGAAGCATTTTGTCTGGAGAGAAACTAACACCCGGAACCACTGCACTAGGGCTAAAAGCAGCTTGCTCTACTTCGGCAAAATAATTCTCAGGGTTACGATTTAGCTCTAATATCCCAACTTCAATTAAAGGATATTCGCCTTGTTTCCAAACTTTGGTCAAGTCAAAAGGATTATCTGGATGTTTTTCCGCTTGCTCCTCAGTCATTACCTGAATACACATCCGCCACTTGGGATAGTCACCTTGAGCGATCGCTTCAAACAGATCGTGAGTCGCATGATCGGGATCTTCGCCCTTAATCTTAGCTGATTCTTCCTCTGTCAAGGTTTGATGCCCTTGCAGAGTCTTAAAGTGAAATTTGCACCAAACGCGATCGCCTTCAGCATTAATTAAACTGAAGGTATGGCTACCAAAGCCGTCCATGTGGCGATGGGTTTTCGGAACTCCCCGATCTGAAAACAGGATCGTCACTTGGTGAAGCGATTCTGGACTGAGTGACCAAAAATCCCACTTTGCATTCTGATCTTTGCAATTGGTTTGGGGATTGCGCTTTTGAGTATGGATGAAATCAGGAAACTTCAAAGGGTCGCGGATGAAGAAAATCGGGGTATTGTTACCTACAAGATCCCAGTTACCCTCCTCAGTATAAAACTTGAGGGAAAAACCTCTAGGGTCGCGCTCGGCATCTGCTGAACCCTTTTCTCCTCCAACGGTAGAAAAGCGCAAGAGAAGTTCTGTTTTCTTGCCAATTTCAGAAAAAAGTTTGGCTTTACTGTAGCGGGTAATGTCATTGGTAATAGTCAAAGTACCGTGAGCCGCCGCACCTTTAGCGTGGACAACTCTTTCAGGAATACGTTCTCTGTTGAAATGAGCCAGCTTTTCTATGAGGTGGAAATCCTGGATTAATACAGGCCCGCGCGCTCCAGCTGTAAGTGAGTTCTGGTTATCGCTAACTGGAATACCGTCAGCAGTTGTCAAGTTTTGGGGTTCAGTCATGGTTAAAGAAGCTCTCCATGTAAGTTACTCAGATTGCCCACAGTACATTTTAGTCAGTAGATTGACGGATGCCTACTGATAAAACAATCTAATTCATAGTCATAACGAGTTTATATATAAAGCATACTCGATATGATTATGAATTACAAGGAATTTTTTTGTATTTTACTAAGATGTAGAAGGGATATATCGCCTCTATACTGCTTTTCAGGTATTTAAATGTTTGAGAATCAACGAACAAACATCTGTCGCCTCAATTTGATGTTCATTAACTAAATCAGTTTGGTGGGTGATAAATAGAGGCCCTTCAGATGGAGAAGTGGTGATATTACCGTGAGAGCCACGCACCAGGGAAGCATCCAGAGGAATCACATCCATTAAGTAGCGAAAACCCAGTTGTTTCTTAAGTAACTTGAGAGCAATTTTTCCTTGAGGAAACTTAATTTGCGGATCGAGGAAAAGTTCTACAGGATCGTAACCAGGTTTGCGGTGGATATCTACAGTTCTAGCAAAATCAGGCGCTTTGGCATCATCGAGCCAATAATAATAGGTAAACCAAGCATCAGATTGAGCGATCGCTACCAACTCTCCCGATCTAGGATGATCGAGATGGTAGGCTTGTTTACCCTCTTCATCCAATACCTGCGCCACGCCTTCAGTCGCTTCTAAAAGCGATCGCACTTTCGGGATATACGCCGGATCGTTCACATATACATGAGCAATTTGGTGATCGGCAACAGCAAAGGCAATGCTAGCCCCAAAATCGAGCAGTTCTCGCCCTAATTCTTCCCGCACAGCAATTAAACCATTTTCCCGTAATACGCGGTTCAAATCCACAGCTTTAGAGACTGGGGTAATGCCATACTCAGAAAGAATAATTACCTGAGTATTACGTGCTTGATAATATTCAATTAAATCCCCACAAACAGCATCAATTTCTCGTAAATCTGCTTGAATCTGTGTTTGATTGTTACCAAACTTTTGCAGACAGTAATCTAAATGTGGTAGATAAACTAGTGATAATGTCGGGCTATAGCGTTCCTCAATCCACTTTGCGGAATTGGCAATCCATTGGCTAGAACTAATAGAAGTTTTTGGCCCCCAGAAATCGAACAGAGGGAAGTTTCCTAAATCAGATTGAATTTGCGATCGCACATCACTAGGATGGGTATAAATATCAGGTAATTTTCTCCCATCTGCGGGATACATCGGGCGCGGCGTAATCGCATAATCTGCTGTAGAGTACATGTTGTACCACCAAAAAAGGTTGGCACAAGTGAAATTTTGGTCAATTGATTTAGCTATTTCCCAAACTTTGGGAGCCTGGACTAGTTTATTAGATTGTCGCCAAAACTTCACTTCACATTCATCACGGAAGTACCAACCATTAGCGACAATACCATGTTCGTCAGGCAATTTTCCTGTTAAATAAGTAGCCTGAACCGAACAAGTTACAGCAGGTAGCACTTTTTTGATAGGAACCACTTGCCCAATAGCCGCCCAAGAAGATAAAAACGGCGTGTTTTCTCCTAGCAAACTAGGCGTTAATCCCACGACATTTAGAACAACCGTTTTATGCATAAACTAAATCCTCTCTTATACCAATTAAAAAACTAAGTAGAGCGGCGTGAATAATTGAAGGTTTGTAGTGAGGGCTTCAGCCCTCAAAAGAGGACTAAAGTCCTCACTACGAACTCATCTTAATGTGTTTTATATTACTTAATCTACTTTGATTTATTCTCGCCTACTTACTTGACTAAAAAAGCACAATAACGCATCTCTACAGATTTAAACCAGAAAACCCAGCTTAAATCTTAATTTATTAATTACGAATTACGAATTACGAATTACGAATTAATTTTAATACCCACTCATATTCTCGCTGAATAGAAGTCAGCATATCTATCTTCATTTCTGATGGCAATACATCCCAAGTGTAAGTCTCAATTTCTAAATGTGAGCAAGCATTGTTTGTCTGAAGTAGCTGTAAAACAGTAGCAATATCATCTTGGGTAGATTGCAAAATTTGATAATCATGAATAAAAATTGGGACATGGAAGTGAGTGCGCCATTCTTCAGCGAGAGATTGCTCTAAATGTGGTAATGCAGTTATTAAGTCAGGATAGTGATGGAGTGTACCATCGCTGCGACGTTCGATTACTTGGTGGAGATAAGTAGATTCTGCAAAAGGACGTAAACGTTCAACTATCAAACTACGCTTCTCAACATCAGTAGGTATTTTTACTTTAATTGCAGCGCTAATTTGAATCTTGCCAATCTTAATTCCTGCCGATTGCAAACGTGCAAATACAGATTCTGGTTCCTCATATTCAACAGAGAAATGGCAGGTATCATAGCAAACCCGAACGTGTTCTAGCAATTTAGCCTCTGCTAAATCCTGCTCAATATTGAATTCTTCTGATAAATAACTACTGCCAATGGGCAATAACCAATTTTGATAAAAATCAATTACTTCTGAGGTATTTTCAATTAAACCATCAGGCTCAGGTTCTAAATCAATATGAAGTATCTTTCCAGTTTCTTCATAGATACGAATCATTTCTCCAACAACTGATGCTATATTCAAACAACTCTTTTTCAGAACAGTCTCGAAAGTTTCTTGGTCTTTTACCCACCAAGGCTTATAAGATAATGGCAGTGTAGAAATTCCACCATCTAGTCCTTCGGGTAACAAAACAGCTAAAATTTGTGCCAAGTTTAATGTATAATTTACCCGTTCTTGTGTAGACCAATCTGGTGCATAAACTTGGTCTTTTACTACCTGTCGATGAAATCCGCCATAAGGGAATCCATTTAAGGTGAAAACATATAAATTATGTTGAGTTAGCCATGCTTGGAATTGAGCTAAATTATTATTTTCTAAAAGTTGCGTTGCTGCAATATCTGCTAACCTCAAGCCAATACCAAAAGATTCTGTAGGCGATAAACGTGACTTGAGTTCGGGAATATACTTTTCTAAATTGGCGAAAACCTCTAGCCAACTTTCACCAGGATGAATATTGGTGCAATAAGTTAAGTGAAAGTTGCTGTTTTTTGTAATTTTCATTTTCTAGTTTGATCCCTTGTATAGGAATCCGGTTTGATTTCTGAAAAGATACGTAGGGTGCGTTACGCTGTCGCTAACACACCAAACCCTTGATAATGGTGCGTTACGAACTTCGTTCTAACACACCCTACATACCTAATTTTGTTCAAAAATCAAATAGGAGTCCTATATATGTAATCTGTTTTCTTTGGCTTAAACTATTTCACAAAATACTTGCTACATATTCATGTGTAGGGGCGCACATCTATTCATTGGTGTCAACTTAAGCCGAAAACTATATCGGACAGGCGTTTTGCCCTCACGCCCTCATCCCCTAACCCCTTCTCCCAAGGGAGAAGGGGAATTGAATGTCTAGCTCCCCTCTCCCTTGGGGAGAGGGGCTGGGGGTGAGGGCAAAACGTTGTCATCAATGCAAATCTATACGCCCCTACAGCCAATTAATGGTATTACTGGGTGTATACATTCCAATTTAAGTAACAGCAAATACTTTTGCTAACTTCATCGAAAATGGTAGCAAAATTAGAACGAATAAACCGTAATACAAACCAGCAAAACCAGATGCAACGGTTGCATCTAAGACTATTAGAGATAAAACACCTATTTTGACGGCATTGCGGATATTTTCGGCTATCGGTTCCCGCGCAGCTTTGATAAAATTAGGCAAGATTCGGATAGCTAATAAAACAGCAAATGGTAGTGCTGCGATCGCTGTATACTCTCCTAATAATCCTAAAGCTAAAACTGCCGTCAAAACTATTGCAATTAGCAGTAGTGCAACTACTCCCGTAATTTTCTTACCTCCGTGAACTTCACCCTGACTAATTGCGGTGATAGCAGCAATATAAATAATAGGAATCAGCGCTAAATACCAGCGTTCTCTGATAATTTCTGGTACAGCACTTACGCCTAATAATAAGTTACTGCCACGACACAAACCCATATTAAGCGGGCCGAAAAAAGGATGATGTTTGGCGAGTGAATCATACAGGAGGCATGAAAGAATGATGAATGTAGCGATCGCAGCACTCAACAACGATACTTGGAAAGCAGCTATAATGCCGATTGCAAACAGTATACTCCCCAATAAAGTAGCATTTTGACGAGATACGCGACCACTGGGAATTGCTCTATTTGGTCGCTCTTTTGCGTCTAATTCCGCATCGAAAACATCATTAAAAACTATACCGCCGCCGTATAAACCAGTTGTCGCTAATAGCAACCAACCTAATGGAATTAGTATGGCTAAATTTACTTCTCCATTGATTAATTCAGTCAAAATACTCCCAGAGCCGGAAGCAGCAAAACCAACAAGAATATCCGCCCAAGCAGTAACAATATTAGCAGGACGCATCAATTCCAGATAACCCCGCCAGCTTTGAAAATTTAAGCTTGCAACATTCACTTATCTGCCTCCATGCCTACTAATTTCTTAAAATTAAGATAGAAATATCTTTTACAATCCCCCATACCCCAATCCCAATTTTTTACTCAATCAACACATAATCTGAAACTGATTCGATTCCTGGTTCCTGTCCCCGCAGCACAGAATTACCACTAAATAACTGACGCTGATCGACAGATTGCGAATTGAGCCAGTCTGACGCTTTCATCTGCCCCGTTTGACTGTAAGCAGCTAGGGCATTTTCATAACAAACTGCTCGCACATGTTCTTCAGAAATGCCCCTATCTAACATCAACTGAGCCGTTTTCGGAACTGCCAAAGGATCGCTAATACCCCAATCAGCACTACTATCTACAATGATCCGATTGCATCCATACTTACGGACAACTTCTACCATCCTGGCGTTACCCATCTTCGTTTGTGGATAAATCGTGAAAGCCGCCCAAAAACCTCTTGCTAATACTTCTTCAACGGTTTCCTCATTGTTGTGATCGATAATTACTTGTGAAGGATCTAAACCATATTCAATACAGCGTTCCATACTCTGAATTGCACCCGCTTTCTTGTTGCGGTGGGGAGTATGAATTAGTACCAACATATCGAGTTCTTTGGCTAATGCTAACTGTTGACAAAAGTACTTATCTTCTGCTTCTGTCATATCGTCATAGCCAATTTCGCCAATGGCAACAACTCCTTCTTTACAGGCAAAAAGTGGTAGCAGTTCTATAACTTCTGCCGCTAATGCCTCATTGTTAGCTTCCTTCGGATTTAGGCCGATTGTGCAGTAATGTTGGATGCCAAATTGACTAGCACGAAACCTCTCCCAACCTACAAGACTGCTGAAGTAGTCTTTAAAAGTGCCCGCGTTGGTTCGCGGTTGTCCTAACCAAAAAGCTGGTTCAATAACGGCAACAATGCCATATTCCCGCATTACTAAGTAATCGTAAGTAGTACGGGAACACATGTGAATGTGAGGATCGATAAACATGACGGTGTGGTTTGATAATTGGGCATTGGGATTAGGGGAGAAGTGATAGGTAACAGGCGATCGAGAATAATCTGTAACCTGTTACTTATTCCCTTCTTCACTCCCTTCTATTTGTAAACAAAGAGGCGTTGGCACGCAGCCCGTCGCAAGCGTTGCGGCTAAAACTGCTCCAAGTCAGATTACCTTGTTGAATGGATGACTGTAAATCTGGGTAACGAGAAAGTAATGCTTGTGCTTCGGGTAAAGGAGACTCAGCGCAAGCTAACGCTGCTGCTTGTTGCTCGTCTGTATCTCCACGAGCTAGTACTTTTTCCAAATCTGTGATGATGGCGCTATCTGCAAACGGCCCTACAGGTCGCCAAAGTTCTGGCGTAACTGAGCGTTTAGCTGCCCAACGTTCATGGGCATAGTCTGCCAACATCCTCGCTAATTCTGGGTTAGCACGCCGATCGAGTCCCCAAATTAGATGCAAAGGACTGCCGACAAACACAGCCTTCAGCACCATCTGATTCCAAGCAGCATTATCTAAATAATCGGCTGGATAAGGGTTACGTAGTGCTATAGCTTGAAATACATTACTCATATTGCTGCGAATTCCCTCAGCAGCGCGGTGGCGATGTAATTCTGGATGTGGTAGCAAGGGCAAACTTTGATACAGGGCAACTAACTCCCCCATATCGGCAGTAGAAAAGACTCGATCGAGCGATCGCACATACCCCTCAGCATCATCGTGGGGCAAAGCTAGAAGCAAGAGTGTGCGACCCGCTCGATCTACACTCCAATTACCAGGATACCAACCTGGAATCGCGTCCTGTGCTGATTCCAAGTCCTGGAATGTTAGCTGCAAATCCTGTTTACCTAGATAACGCGGCACAGCACTAAATGCCGTGAAAAAAACTCTCTCAGCAGCGCCGCTAGCAATCTGTGTCTGCTTCTGTTCCAGCCAAGCAAAAGCTTTCTCTGAAACAGACTTTAACAGCCAGTGATGCAGTAACTTGTTTACTTTACTCATGATGAATTTCAGGAGAAGTTGCCCAACTTTTTTGTGACAACTAAGTATAAAATTTACCACTAAACTTGATAGTTTGTGATTAAAGCAGCTAGATAATATACTACTAATATCAGAACTTCACCGAATCTATAAAAATCTCCTAACTTTAAAGAAGATATTGTAAAGATATAATTTTGATTAGATAAATTTGAAATTTATCTTACGTAAAAACTTTAGAATTTTTATGTAATGATGATATCTATTGCCAACCTCAGATATAAAATCTAGGCATCAATCAAATTAGAAATTAATGTTATTTTTAACTTTATCCTACTAGGTAAAAGCAGTTAAAAAACATATTTTTTTAGTGTTTATACTTGTCTAGTAAATTATTTATATATTGAAGTTCTCAATTTAATTATTGTGTTAATTCTGCTGCCAAATTTAATTTTATTGCCTCTATTTCCAGTTAGTTAAAAACTTTTAATATCCCAATGGCTATTCAACAAAAAACTGCTCTGACTCTGCAACCAATTAACCAACGTGTCCGCGTCACGTTTAATTATGATGTTCACTTCACTAAAGGTCTGTTTGAGTTAGATAATCCTTTACTAGCACAAGTGATTGCTACAGAAGGAGAGACAACTCCAAAACAAGTGCTAGCAGTGGTAGATGGAGGATTTTTACAGTATCAGGATAGGTTGCTAGAAAAATTATCAGTTTACGCCCAGTGTTATGGAGATGCGATCGCTTTGGCTGGTGAGCCGATGGTAGTTCCGGGTGGAGAAGCAGTCAAAAACGATTCTAGATTTATAGAGCAAATTCATCAGCAAATCAATGCATCTGGATTGTGTCGTCACTCCTACGTCTTAGCAATTGGAGGTGGAGCCGTGCTAGACATGGTAGGATACGCAGCAACAACGGCTCACCGAGGAATTCGGCTGCTACGAGTACCAACAACAGTATTAGGGCAAAACGATTCGGGCGTAGGGGTAAAGAACGGAATCAATGCCTTTGGCAAGAAGAACTTTTTAGGTACATTCATGCCACCTTATGCTGTATTGAATGACTTTGATTTTCTTACTAGCCTTGACGATCGAGATTGGCGATCGGGTATTGCAGAAGCGGTAAAAGTAGCGCTGATTAAAGATGCAGATTTCTTCGATTTCATTATGACTAATGCCAAAAAATTGGCTAATCGAGACATGGACATAATGGAAAGGCTGATCTATCGCTGTTCGCAGTTACATTTAGAGCATATTGCTGGTAGCGGCGACCCCTTTGAAATGGGTTCATCGCGTCCTTTGGACTTTGGACACTGGGCTGCTCACAAACTAGAGCATTTAACTAATTACAGCTTACGTCACGGTGAAGCTGTAGCGATCGGCATTGCTTTAGATACAACCTATTCATATTTAACAGGGCAACTATTGCAATCTGAGTGGCAAAGGGTTATAACTACACTCAGTAAATTGGGCTTTACCTTATATGTATCAGCACTGACAGAACAATTAGATCGACTTGACCATCCCCATTGTCTATTTAGGGGGCTTACGGAGTTCCGCGAACACTTGGGAGGAAAATTGACAATCACTCTTCTACAAGGAATCGGACAAGGAATAGAAGTTCACCAGGTGGATTTGTCTTTATATAGAGATGCTATTTTGATGCTGCAAGATTGGGAACTTTCGCATTAACTCTCCTTATCTCCTCAACCCCCCTTGGTGTTCGCAATGAAAACCTTTATGCTCCCAAGCTTGCATATCTACTTCGGTAAGTCTTGTCACATTTGAGCATTGTG
The DNA here is from genome assembly GCF_002245985.1 of Nostoc sp. 'Peltigera membranacea cyanobiont' 232. NCBI lineage: Bacteria > Bacillati > Cyanobacteriota > Cyanophyceae > Nostocales > Nostocaceae > Nostoc > Nostoc sp. 'Peltigera membranacea cyanobiont' 232. The sequence goes on along the minus strand of NZ_NOLK01000010.1, from coordinate 68,932 downwards.
GTTGAATAATTTGACTTAAAATCGCCCACAACAGGCTGCGGGTTAAATCTAATCCAGTTTTGCGCCAAGATTCATTATTACCAGGAACACCCAACTCCTCAACAATCTGTGGCTCTACCCAAATACCATGAGCGCCCAAGAGAATCTGTGCCATCCATAAGGCTCTGGGTAAGTGACTTGGCGAAGTAATCAACATGACTTTATGCACTCCCCAACGCCGGAGAATCGGGATACCATAATAAAAATTTTCAAAAGTAGAATTCGCGCACTTTTCTAACCAAACGTTTTGTAACTCTGCTAATTCCGGCTGAAAAATTAACCATATACAAGGATCTGGGGAACCATGAGAAATTAAAATTGGGGTTTGCGGGTATTGTTTGGCTAATTGGGCAACATAAGTTTCTCGACGAATACTGCCACCAAGCACAAAGAAGGCATCTACTGGCTGTGAAGAAGCAAAAACTAAGGTTATAGTAGTAAAAATCAGCCAACTGCCCAAAACAAAGTACAATACGCCAGTTAGTTTTCGTAACAATTGCCACAGATTAGCAATTTTTTTTTTAATAGAAATTAACGATTTGATGGTAAATTTACGTTTCATGACTTTGGTAAGAAAACCTGATTTAATAGCTGTCTAACAGTCCTGCAATTAAGCGATCAAAGTGCTATCTTATAAAAGTAATGAATCAGTACAAACATGACGCTAATCAAAGTGTCACATGTTAAGTATAGCCTTCCGGAGACGGCTAACAAACTGAGAAATGGTTGTTAATAATGCAGTATTTTCGGCATCATTACAACAATAAAAATGATGAAGAGAGCATAGCTTAGTTTGGGGTATAAAAACTTAAAAATTTCTGGAAAGCCTGATTGCTAAACTGTCAACAACACAATTATTCCAGCTAATATACATGAACCAATCTGCGAAAAGTTACTCACCGCTCCAAGTAGCCTTGATTGGTGGAGCGATCGCCACAACTGCTACGATGTCTGTGTTCGGCCCTGCTTGGACTCGTGATGTCCGTGCCGCTCTAGCCCTACAAGACAGCCCGAAAGTGATAGTTGACCAAGTGTGGCAACTGGTGAATCATGAGTATGTTGATGGTAAATTTAATCAACAAGATTGGCAAGCAACCAGGCAAAGCCTGTTGAGCAAAGACTATTCTTCTCGGGAAGAAGCATACACTGCCATCCGCGAAGCTTTACAAAAGTTGGGAGATCCTTACACTCGATTCATGGATCCCAAACAGTTTGAAGCCTTAACTAGCCAAACATCTGGTGAAGTCTCTGGTATTGGCGTTCGGATGGAAGTCAACGAAAAAACTCAGCGCCTCACTGTCGTCGAAGCCATAGAAAATTCTCCAGCACTGAAAGCTGGGATCAAAGCAGGTGATGAAATTTTGGCAATTGACGGCAAATCCACTCTCAAAATGAAAGTGGATGACGCTTCCAAGTTAATTCGCGGGAAAGCGGGTAGTCCCATCAAGCTAAAGCTGGGACGAGCAGGGCAAAATGCCTTTGAATTGAAGCTAACCAGAGCAAGTATTGAAGTACCAACGGTACGTTATACCCTCAGACAAGAAGGAAATCGCCGCGTCGGTTATATCCGTTTGCGAGAATTTAGCGCCCACGCCGCAGATCAAATGCAACGAGCTATCCGCGATTTGAACAGTAAGAAAGTTGATTCTTATGTCTTAGATTTGCGGGGAAATCCTGGCGGGTTGTTACAAGCGAGTATTGAAATCGCTCGCATGTGGTACGATAACGGCGGAATTGTCAAGACAGTAGACCGTGTAGGCGGCACTGAGGAAACTAAAGCCAATCGCACTGCTTTAACAAATCGTCCCTTAGCAGTCCTAGTAGATGGGAATTCAGCTAGTGCTAGCGAAATCCTCACAGGGGCACTCAAGGATAATAAGCGGGCAGTAGTCGTAGGTGGTCAAACCTTTGGTAAAGCACTAGTGCAGTCAGTTCATGAACTTGCAGATGGTTCCGGCTTGGCTGTCACCATTGCCCATTACTATACCCCGGCGGGAACAGATATTAACCATAAAGGGATTGCCCCAGATATCAAGCTAGACTTGACAGAGGCACAAGAGCGGCAATTAGCTTCTAATCCAGATTTAATCGGAACTAAGAGCGATCCGCAATATGCTCGAGCGATCGCAATTTTATCAAATAATAACTTTGCCCAGCCACCAGCAAATCAGCCCACTCGCCCTATGAGCCGCGCCGATAGCTTGAAATTTTAGATTGACGCAAATGATTTCTTACCAGGTGTTTATATAGTAGTATTCCCAAATCCAAATTTATGGAGTTACGAAAACTGCTCAATATACCGTTCTAAGATTTTGGTTTGGGAATACTAGCTAGTAATCCCATCTCCCAAATCTCAGATTTATGAATCATCAGCCAGTTGATGCAACCACCGCCACCAGTTTTTTACCAATGGTGTCGGTGGTTGTTCCTATTTATAACGGTGAGGCAGATTTACCAGAATTAATCAATTGTCTGTTGTCTCAAACTTACCCAAAAGAGCGGGTAGAGTACTTGTTGGTGGACAATAACAGTAGCGATCGCACTCTCAGTATCCTCAAAACATCTGCCGAAAACTGCCCAATTACAATTCGCCCCTTGAGCGAAACCCAAATTCAAAGCTCATACTCCGCTCGGAATACTGGGATTCGCGCCGCTACGGGTGAGATTATCGTTTTTACCGATGCAGATTGTCGCCCACAACCGCAATGGTTAGATACATTAATTCAGCCTTTTGTCAATAAAGAAGTGGTAGTTGTCGCTGGGGAAATTTTGGCATTACCAGGCACAACTCTGCTAGAACAACACGCAGACCGTGAAGAAACTTTGTCGCAAAAGCATACCCTTAAACATGCCTTTCGTCCCTATGGACAAACGGCTAATTTGGCGATTCGACGCACTGCTTTAGAAAAAGCGGGTTTATTTCGTCCTTATCTTACCACTGGTGGCGATGCCGATATTTGCTGGCGGATTTTGGGGGAAAACATCGGGCGTTTGGAATTTGCCCCGAATGCGATCGTTCAGCACCGCCATCGCGCCACACTTCAAGAACTGCAAAGTCAATGGCAGCGTTATGGACGCTCAAATCGCTATCTGCACGAATTACACGGTGTAGAGTTGATGCGAGATATGACACCCAAAGAATACGGCTATCGTTTGGTACGTTGGTTATTGAAGGAAGTACCAAGGGATATTAAGAAGGCGTTGGCACAGCCCAACCCAGGTATCGCAAGTCAAGCCACCCTTGTAGATTTATTAAATACCCCCATTGGTTTGTTCACAGCGAGGGCGCGGACTGCTGGGCAAAGAGATGCCAAGCTGCCAGAGAATGCCAAGATAATCGATCGATTGTAATGGAATAGGGGCGCACATCTGTGCGCCCCTATTCCATTACCTATTAATTCTCTCTTACACTTTGCAAGTCAGCAAAGGGACAATAATTATCATCCTAGATTGCTGAAATCCCACAGAGTAAGGGTATTGGCTTTTACTCCAATGAGTGTGGCTAAGAGTTCACCATCCTGTTTACTGATTAGAGTATCACTGCTATTAGTGCCAATACCTTGAGTAATAGCGAGCTGTTCAAAGGTCAGACCACTCATTAAACCCAGGTAATCGCTACCGACCGTAAAGTTGAAAATGGTGTCACTTCCAGACTCGCTTGCCAGCACAAACATATCACGACCACTACCGCCATAAAACGTATCTTCACCTATTCCACCATTCAGGATATTGTCACCGCCACCTGTAAGATAGTCGTTGCCACCCCTGTTGTAGATTGGCTCCTTACCGTCATTACCGAAGAGATTATATCCACCCTGTGCTTGGGGGATATCGGCGTAAAGTACATCGTTACCAGCACCACCATCTAGCGAGTTGTTACCAGCGCCACCGTAAAGTTGATCGTCGCCGTCATTACCAAAGAGATAATCATCTCCATCCTCTCCTTTCAGGATATCGGCATTGTCACCACCCTGAAGATTGTCATTACCACTGCCTCCATAAAGAGTGTCGTTACCTTCTTGACCAAATAGCTGGTCGTCACCTTCACCACCTATAATCTGGTCATCGCCCAATCCACCATCTAGGTAATCATTATCAGCGTCACCATCAAGAATATCGTTACCTGCGCCGCCGTAGAGTTGGTCGTTGCCCGATCCGGCTAGGATTTGGTCATTGCCTAACCCACCTTCTAGGTAGTCATCGCCAGCACCCGCATTAAGAATGTCGTTTCCTTCTTGACCAGAGAGGAGATCGTTGCCATCGCCTCCCAAGAGATTGTCATCACCGACTCCACCATATAAGTTGTCATTATCAGCCCCGCCATTGAGGGTGTCGCTACCGTCTTGACCGTAAAGGTAATCATTACCTATGCCTCCGGTCAGTTGGTCATCACCGTTTCCACCTTCAAGGTAATCATTGCCAACACTGCCATCAAGGATGTCATTGCCATCTCCACCATATAGTTGGTCGTTGCCGTCGCCACCATCTAATTGATCGGCACCAGAACCACCATCTAAGTAGTCATTGCCAGTCTGTCCTAGCAGCTTATCAGCATCATTACCGCCATAAAGGAAGTCGTCGCCGATGCCACCATCGAGGTAGTCACGTCCTTGCTGCCCGAAGAGTTGGTCATCACCCGTGCCCCCTTCAAGGCGGTCATCGTCATTGCCGCCATCAAGATAGTCCTGACCTGCTTGACCGTAAAGGCGATCGCTACCATCTCTGCCATAGAGATAGTCATCTTCAGTCCCACCATCGAGGAAGTCAGCGCCAACGCCACCATCTAGGATATCGTAGCCTTGCTGACCGTAGAGGCGATCGTTACCTTCATTACCATTGAGTTCGTCATTGTCTAACCCGCCATCAAGGTAGTCATCGCCAGTATTACCGTTAAGTAGGTCATCACCTTGTTGACCATAAAGGCGATCGCTACCTTCGTTGCCATTGAGTGTATCATCGCCCGATCCACCATCGAGGTAGTCATCCCCCGCTTGCCCTAAGAGGAAATCTATACCAGTACCCCCGTAGAGAGCGTCATTTCCCACTCCACCGTAGAGGTTGTCATCACCAGCTTGACCGGAAAGTTGATCGTTACCGTCGTTGCCATAAAGTAGGTCATTACTATCACCTCCATCTACGAGGTCATTGCCTAACCCGCCATCTAGGGTGTCTTCACCGACTTGACCGTAGAGGCGATCGTTGCCTTCGTTACCATCAAGTCGGTCATTGCCATCACCTCCATCCAAGAAGTCATTACCCAACCCGCCATTTAGGGTATCTTTATCGGCCTGACCATAAAGTTGATCGTCTCCGTCTCCTCCATTGAGGTAGTCCTTGCCTATGCCACCATCAAGGAGGTCATCCCCTGTGCCACCATCAAGGAGGTCATCGCCTTCCTGACTATAAAGTTGGTCATTGCCATTGCTGCCATAAAGGAGGTCATTGCCTGCGCCACCTTCGAGATAGTCATTGCCAGTATCGCCATTTAAGGTATCGCTGCCGTCTTGACCGTAGAGTTGATCGTTGCTGTCTCCTCCATTCAGGTCGTCATTGCCAGCTTCACCTTTGAGGAGGTCTTCATCGGCTCGACCGTAGAGTTGATCGTTGCCGTCTCCACCGTAAAGGCGATCGCTTCCTGTACCGCCATCAAGCCAGTCATCGCCTGCTTCACCGTAAATTAGGTCATTGCCACCCAACCCACTGAGGATATTCTTGCCAGCGTCGCCGAAGAGTAAATCCTCAAATTCTGAACCTTCGAGGTTTTCAATGGCTTGGAGGCGATCGCCTTTGGCATCTCCAGCCAAGCCTGTACCCGTTGTGAGACTAACAGATACACGTGTCGCTGAGGTGAAATAAGAAGCTGTGTCATTGCCATCTCCGCCATTGAGATTATCGGCATCCGTACCCCCAACTAGGAAATCGTCACCGTTTTCGCCAGAGAGAGTGTCTTTACCACCCTCGCCAAAAATGATGTCGTTGCCATTTCTGGCGTTAACAACGTCATCGCCTTCTCCAGCGTGGATGATATTGGCTTTGGCATCACCGATGATGTCATCATTGAAAGCAGAACCGATGACATTTTCAACATTAAAGATTTGGTCAGTACCGCCAAAGCCGTCTTTAGCGTAGTTTTGCTCTAAGTTGACTATGACTTGGTTAGGATCGCGGCGATAACTAACGGTATCAATGCGATCGCCTCCGTCAAGAGAGTCATTGCCAGCATTGCCAATTAACAGGTCATTCCCGATTAAGCCGGAGATGCGGTTATCTAGGCTGTTGCCAATTAGAACATCATCAAATCCAGAGCCGATGATATTTTCTAGATTTCGTAGGGTATCTGTAGTGCCAAAGCCGTCTAAAGCTGTGCCTGGGGCGATCGTAAAGTTTGGTTCTGTGTCGGTAGGTATGAGGCTGGTTGTAACTATGGTTGTGTGGAAAGTTCCGCCGGGATTTTGGTAGTTCTCTGCTTCATTAATATTTACAACTACACCACTGGGTGAGTTGTCGTAGCTGACGGTATCGATTTCAGTATCACCGTTAATAAAGTCATTACCTGCTTCTCCCAGCAGCAGGTCGTTGCCTGATTCACCTAACAGCTGATCATCGTCAGCACCGCCGTATAGAGTGTCAGCATCAGCCCCGCCGTATAGACTATCAGTCTCAGCCCCGCCCACTAGCTCGTCATCGCCAGCATCACCATTAAGAATGTCATAGCCGTCTTCGCCGAAGAGTTTGTCATTTCCAGCTTCTCCATAAAGACGGTCATTGTCTATACCTCCGTAGAGGCGATCGCTGTCATCACCACCCGTTAGTTCGTCATCGCCAGCATCGCCATAGAGGAAGTCATTTCCGCTTTCACCATACAGGCTATCATTGCCTAGTCCGCCATTGAGAGTGTCATTGTCTGTACCCCCATAGAGGCGATCGCTGTCAGCACCACCTGTTAGTTCGTCATCGCCAGCATCGCCATAGAGGAAGTCATTCCCGCCTTCACCGAAGAGTTTGTCATTTTCCGCACCACCATTGAGAGTGTCATTCCCAATACCTCCGTAGAGTTGATCGATACCAATACCTCCGTAGAGTTGGTCATTGCCTGCCTCACCGTCCAAAAAGTCATCTCCAGAACCCCCATCTAGAATGTCATCTCCATCTACAAATTTATTTCCTTTGTCGTCTGTGAAACTATTACCGCCAATGAGAAAATCATTACCGGAACCACCATTTAGAATATCGCCTTGGAGACCACCATTTAGAATATCGTCCTCTTCATCACCCCACAGTTTATCAATGCCATCTCCACCAAGGAGTACATCATCGCCCTGATTACCGTGGAGAGAGTCATTACCTTCATTACCAGTTAATTGGTCATCTCCAGTTCCTCCATAAAAGACATCGGTGTTAGAACCTCCAACAAATACATCATCTTCTGAACCACCGTATAGTTCGGAAGCGACATTCGCATCAATAATGATAGTATCTTTGCCTGTATCGGCAAAGGCAATAATTTTACCAACATTGACGAAAGAATCTTGCTGATCAAATGCTGCGACTATTAGATTACTTGCATTCCCAGAAATCCGAAATTCTTCATTAATTTCTTCTGGTTTCACCTTCCGTTTATTGCGGTCTTGTTCCGAACCCACATTAAGACGTAAATTGCGGGTTGCAGAATCGTATGTTCCAAGATTTGGTTTAAACTCTTCAGATGAACCACTGCCACCACCAAAATTAAATAATGTAGTCTCGAAAAGCTTTACATCAAATTTCTTGCTCGGCAGGGGGAAGGGGAAACCAATTCTGGCTATTAAAGAACCCTGAAGTTTAACATCTCCACCCTCAATATCAAAGATATCAAAGCCAGATAAATTAGTAATTTTTGAGAGATGGAATTTTTCTGGTTTTCCTGGCAAGAAGAAATTGACATTTCCATCAATTCCAACTTCTCCTCCTGCTGCTACAAGACCAGCTTCTGCCTTCAGCTCGGCGCTTAAACCAGCACTAAGTTTAAAAATGGCTTCTCTACCATCAATGAATAATCCTTGAAGTGGATTGTTCTGTTTTAATCCAGAAGTATCATAACCAAAGTTTAGCCCAGGAGCCGACAAAGTTGCATTGCCAGAAAACGTGACAGTTAAGGGTATTGGAGAAGGAGGAATCGGGATGACACCGTATAATTGGTTATATGTAAACTTAACATCTGGAACACCAGTAATATTGAATTTGATTAAATTGGCATCTTTTCCTAAAAGTAAGTCAAAGGCAGTTTTAGGTGTTTCTAAAATCGGAAATGTTAGACCACTACCAGGAAGTCCCTTTGCTTGATCTAAAAAACTTTTAAGCCCTGAGTTGGATTTACCTATTTCCCCTAAAATATCTTTATTAGGTAATGGATTAACAATACCACTTGTATTCAGCGTAAATTCTCCTAATGAAATAGAATTGCTACTATTAGATAGGTTGTTTGCTGTTGTAATAAGTGATGATACTTGTTTAATAGTGTTAAAGAAAGTCTCTAATTTTTTTCCTCCACTACTGTTATAAGTTTTTGCAATGTTTAACAAATTAATTTTGATACCAACTTTGTCTAACCCAGGGATATTAGTAGTAAGTACACGATTAATTGATTCTAATGGTTTAATAACTTTGTTAATTTCGCCCAAGACTGGCTTAGTGAAATTCTGCACTAAAGAGTCTGTATCCAGTCCAACTTTAAAAGCAAGACTAGAATTTGGAACAGCTAGAGAAAAATCTGAACCGACAACTGTAAATTGTGGTAAACCTTTTCCAAAATTTGTTTTTAGAGAGAGAGCATCCAAATTTAGTTCGCCCTTGTCAACGTCAACCCATTTTATATCACCTAATCGACTAATAAAATGATTATCAAAGATTGTCTCTATGTTCTTAAAAATTTCATTTTCAGGGACAGAATTTATTATTTTTAGTGAATCTCCAATACTATTCTGTAACTCTTTAAAGTCAGTATTGAAAATACTAGGAGTTTTGAAATTCTCTAAAATCTTGCTGAGTTGTGATAAACTACCTTGAGCTTGTTGTACTGTTACCATGTGAATTAAATCCTATTTAAACTCAAATTTTTTCAAAAAAACAGAAATACAGTTGCCAGATATTGAAAAAGACTTTCTTGATCTACATTCGCCCCTCCCAAATCCCGATAACTTAAGTGCGATCGCATCCCAATTCCAAACCATTAGTCAGAAAAAACTAGCGAACGAATAAATATCGCCGCTCACAACTGCTATGGCTCAACTAGATGAAAAATTTATCGCACTCAACACCTTCCGGTGTTTGGGTAAACACTTTACCTGTGTTTAATCATTAGGTAAATTCCTGTACTACAACTGAATCACATCAATACTCTACAGCCTTGTATCAACTTTGACGGTCGGAAAAGGTCGGGAAAAGGTCGGGTCTTTTTGGTAGATTTACGTAAACTTTTGCGAAAAAATCAACTTTCTCGTGGGAATATTGTAGTTAGCCTGTATTACTACGGAAATAAATGACGGTTGAAGAAGCGATCGCAATCGTTGAGCGATTATTGAAACGGGGACGCTTAACGAGAGCGCAAGAGATTGTATTTCGCTACTCCTGGGAAGGGAAAACTTACCTAGAAATGGCGGGAGAAGTCACTTATGACCCAGGTCACATCAAAGATGTTGGTTCGCAACTATGGCGATCGCTATCTCAAGCTTTAAATGAAAAAGTTACCAAGAATAATCTGCACGGAGTCCTAAACCGAACCGCACAACAGTTTAATGCTACAAACACCTCCCCAACCTTCACGCCTCACATCGATTGGGGAGAGGCCATCGATGTTTCCCACTTCTATGGACGGACAACTGAATTAGAAACTTTGAGCAAGTGGATTGTGGGCGATTCGCCTAAGGGCGACAGCTACGCTTCACGCACTCGTCTAGTGGTACTGCTAGGTATGGGTGGTATGGGTAAAACCGCGCTCTCGGTAAAGTTGGCAGAACAATTACAGGGAGAATTTGAATATGTGATTTGGCGATCGCTCCGACACGCACCTTTTTTTCATGACAAACTGACGGACTGCATCAAAATTCTTTCCAATCAACAGGCGATCGCGTTACCTGCTGACCCTCACGAACAAATCACCTGTTTAATCGAGTCCTTTCGTAAATCTCGCTGTTTGCTGATTTTAGATAACTTTGATACTCTGTTGCAGCATGGTAAGCAGACAGGCTGTTACCGAGAAGGCTATGAATCCTACGGTGAACTTTTGTGGCGATTAGGAGAAACTCGGCATCAAAGCTGTGTTCTACTCACCAGTCGGGAAAAACCGGCTCAAGTTGCGGCTTTGGAAGGTGATGGTTTACCAGTTCGTACCCTTGCTCTCTCAGGATTAGAAATCGCAGCCGGAGAAACAATTCTCTCCCTCAAAGGGCTATTAAGTACAGACCACGAAACCCGCCAACTAATTGACTGTTACCGTGGTAATCCCCTAGCGTTGAAAATTGCTGCAACTTCAATTCGAGACTTGTATGAAGGTAGCATTATCCGCTTTTTTACCGAAGGGACAACGGTATTTAATGGAATTGGCAATCTCATCGATCAGCAATTCCAACGACTCTCTGTCTTGGAGCAACAAGTCATGTACTGGTTGGCGATTCACCGGGAAAGCGTTTCTGTGGCAGAATTGCAAACCAATCTTGCAGCACCAGTGTCTAAACCTAAGTTAATAGAAGTGTTGGAGTCTTTATGCTGGCGTAGCTTGATTGAAAGCAACACTGGGGGATTTACACAGCAACCTGTCGTGATGGAATATGTGACAGACTGTTTGATTGAGCAAGGATGTCAGGAAATTGTCACGGAATCGCCGCGATATCTGCTGAGTCATGCCTTGATGAAAGCTCAGGCAAAGGACTATATCCGCGATAGTCAAATTCACCTGATTGTGCGCCCTATCCTGGATCGACTGCAAGTAACCCTTGGCTCTACTCGTCAGCTTGAGCATAAACTTGGGAGACTAATTAATAAATTGCAAGATGAAGCTATAGATACAGTTGGGTATGGTGGTGGCAACCTGCTGAATTTGTTGGCTCAATTAGAAACCAATTTGACTGGGTATGATTTTTCGCGTCTCAACATTCGTCAGGCAGACTTGCGTAGGCGCAGCCCAACCCAGGCATCGCTCAACTTACATCAAGTTAACTTTACCCAAACAACATTTCGAGAGTGTGCATTTGCTGCGACCTTTGGCGGTATTACTAGCGTTGTCTTTAGTCCAGATGGATGTTGTCTTGCTACCAGTGATACCAACGGTGAAATTTATATTTGGGATGCCAACAACGGCAAACAACTCTTTAGCTGTAAAGAACACAACAGTTGGGTGTGGAGTCTTGCCTTTAGCCCTGTGTATCCGGTCTTAGCGAGTTGCGGTCAAGATTACACTATCAAACTTTGGGACACTACCACAGGAAAATATCTGAAAACGCTGCATGGACACACCAGCATCGTTATAGCCCTGGCTTTTAGTCCTGATGGACAAATTCTGGCCAGTGCTAGCGACGATCGCACAGTTAAACTCTGGGATCTGACAACAGCAGAATGCGTGCAAACTCTAGAAGGACATGATAAGTGTGTGTGGAGTGTCGCCTTTCATCCCACAGGAAAAACCCTAGCAACAGCTGGTGAAGATAACACAATCAAGTTGTGGAATCTAGAAACTGGATGCTGCGTACAAACCCTTCACGGGCATCAGCATTGGGTAAAAGCGATCGCTTTTAGTCCAGAAGGGGAAAGGTTAGTTAGTGGCAGTTTCGATCGAACGGTGAAACTTTGGGATCTGCGGACTGGGGTGTGGATGTGTGTGATGACGTTGCTAGGACATACAGGATTTGTCACATCAGTAGCATTTAACCCCGAAGGGGATCGAGTAGCAAGTAGCAGCTATGACCAAACTGTAAAGATTTGGGATATACATACCGAAAAATGTCTAGATACCCTAAAAGGGCATACAAACCGGATTTGGTCAATTGCTTTTCATCCCCAAGGACGCTTAATCGCTAGCGGTGGAGATGACCATGCAGCTAGAGTCTGGGAAGTTTCGACTGGACAGTGTACCAAAACCATACAAGGATATAGAAATGCGATTTATGCGTTAGCATTGTCCGCCACAGACATGACCCACGGTTGGCAGCAAAACCTTCTTGCTAGCGGACATGAAGACCAGACAATCAAACTCTGGGATGTCAACCTCAATGCCCTGCAACAGTTAAAGCTTGGCCTCCAGCCTTTTTGTGTACTCCACGGACACAGCAATCGGGTCTTCTGTGTTGCCTTTAGTCCCAACGGGCAATTTCTCGCCAGTGGCAGCGCCGACCAGACTATTAAACTTTGGAGTCCCCATACAGGAAAATGTCTGAATACTTTGCACGGTCACGGGAGTTGGGTCTGGGCAGTTGCTTTCAGTCCAGACAATAACTTACTTGCTAGTGCCAGCCACGACCATACAATCAAGATTTGGGATGTGCATTCTGGGGAATGTTGGCAAACATTGCAGGGGCATCCTGGATCTGTGCTAGCGATCGCTTTTAACCCTGACGGCAAAACTCTATTCAGTAGCGGCCATGAAAAGATAGTTAAACAGTGGGATGTTGAAACAGGCATCTGTCTGAATACTTGGCAGGCAGACTCAAACCGCGTTTGGGCAATTGCCGTCAGTCCAAATGGTCAATACGTTGCCACTGGTGGTGATGAGCAGACAGTCAAATTGTGGGATATTCACACTGGAAGTTGTCAGCGAGTATTCCAAGGACATATCGGCCAAATTGTTTGTATTCTCTTCACCGCCGATGGTAGTCGGATGATTAGCAGTAGTAGCGATCGCACCATCAAAATTTGGCATCTAGCTACTGGAGACTGCCTTGCGACACTAGACAATCATCAAAATTGGGTATGGTCGCTCAGTTTGAGCCACAACGATCGAATTCTCCTCAGTGGTAGCCAGGATGAAACAATCAATTGCTGGGATCTTACTACAGGGGAATGCTGGACAACTTTACGGCCAGCCCGTCCTTATGAAGGCACAATTATTACAGAGGTTAAAGGGTTGACCGAGGCAGAGATGTCAACTTTAAAAGCTTTGGGGGCGGTAGAGGTGAATTCAGATTGTTCAATGACTGTCAACTTTCGCTAAATTGGAAAAAGGAAAACTCAAGGGAATTTTAAATGTCAGCACAATTGTTACTGGTGGATGATGAACCAGGGATACGGGAAGCCGTGAAAGACTATTTGCAAGAGAGCGGTTTCAGCGTTCAAGTCGCCAGTAACGCCCTTGAAGGTTGGGAATGGATGCAGATGAATACACCTGACTTAGTAATTTCTGATGTGATGATGCCCCAGGTGGATGGCTATCAGTTCCTCAAACAACTGCGAGAAGACCCTCGCTTCCAGGCACTACCGGTAGTATTTTTAACTGCTAAAGGGATGACAGGCGATCGCATCCAAGGCTATCACGCTGGTGTTGATGCCTATCTACCCAAACCCTTCGATCCAGACGAGTTAGTGGCTATAGTCGAAAATTTGCTAGCCCGTCGCGCCGCTAAGGCCGCAAGTACGGGAGATGACGCTGAAACCCCCGATCTTGCCGAACTAGCCAATCAGATTGCCCAAATTAAGGCATTATTAACTCAAAGAAATGCTATTTCCCAATCGCCAGCCCCTTTTAAAATTGATTTGACACCGAGAGAACAAAGTGTTTTAAATTTGGTCGCTGAAGGGTTGATGAACAAAGAAATCGCCCGTCGTTTAGAAACCAGCGTCCGCAATGTAGAGAAATACGTCAGTCGTTTGTTTAGCAAAACTGGCACTAATAGCCGTACAGAGTTAGTTCGTTTTGCTCTAGAACACGGTTTGGCTAAATAGGGATTGGGGATTGGGAATTGCTTATTTTCCTATCCCTCTTCTCGCCATTCCCCATTCCCCATGTCCTCTTATCTTGTGACGTGGGTAATTGGTAATAGGTAACTGGCTGCTAAACCATAACCTACTACCAGTAATACATAAAACATAAGTATTTCAGCAAATCAAGCACTTAACTAAAGCAAAAAGCTAAAAGGAAGGTTATTTATATTTACTTTGGTCTTTTAGGTTTTCATTGGATTTGCGCCTGTTGTCCAATTCCCCATCTGTAAAGACACAGAATTTTGTTATTCCTACAATGTTTTGATAAAAACTCGGTAAAATGCACCCGGCTGAGTTTATTCTCAGATTCTACCAGTACCCTTTGCTACAAAGTTTTTAATAGAGGAGACTGTTCCTGGGACTTTGCGCTGCTAAAGAAGACTTTCGTAAAGTAGAAATCACAATATTTTATGAATTCTACTTGCTGATTAGTTTTTATGGCAACGGGGCTATCGGATCAACATTTGATTTGATGCTCAATTCATGTTTTTCACCACTTAAATTACACATTCAAGTTTGGGGATTTTCAGCAGCATTACGCAAGCGCATAAGCTGACGTCGCATTTGAGGTGAAGCTTTAAACTCAGACACTTCCTGGGCTTTAACGGACGCTTGTAGCGTCTCTAGAAAGTCATCAGAACCTTCAGTTAAAGCATCAAGTAGCACCTGTAAGAGTTGCTCGCGATCGCTCAATAGACTCTTTTCCTCAATCAACCGGAATTTAAGATGGATTTCGCACTCATAAACACCTACTTCGAGATTATTTATCTGGCGTGGTAATGCTTTGGAGTTCATAACTATTGAGATTCCTTTACTTGGTTGTCATGAGGGTAAGGAGGTAGATGCCCAGCAAAAATTCTTTATATCCCTTTTGAATCCAAAGTGCTTGAATTAAGAATTTTTCTTCATCAATCACTTTTGTATTCCATTTTCCTCTCCTGTGTTTTTTTTACAAGCTCAATTTTCACTGTCTAGATTTTGATGTTCCTGTACCAGATGTAGCTTATGGTAAGCCATAACTATTATTCAGTTTTTAAGATTCTACACAATAAAGTTTCTGTAAGATGTTGTTCAACCTTTTTAAAGGTTTTTACATCAACTTTATGTTAACGTCAATAAAAGTTTGACTTGCTACTCTAAATTTGGTGTTTATACGTAAGTAAAATCGCTTAATTTTTTGGAACTTATTACAGCCAGAGGTCGATGTAGCGCTATTCAGTAAAATTACTTGATGTACGTTTTTTGCAATAGAAAATCCCGAAGAAATTGATGAGCGCAATTATTAAGGTAAAGACTTTTGTTCTCTAGAAAAAAAATTACACAGATCGAGTTATTCTTGGCGAGTCCCTTACCCTACTGGCTTTTAGACTTGAGGAATAGGAAAATTTTAGCAGTAGGTAAGATTAGCACATCGCTTTAAGTTGTTTGTATACTCCAAATGAAAAGATTTTATCAAGTAATTTTTACAGAAAATAATTGGACTACTGTCAGTACCAGCAACTAATTGCGTCTTCAACTCCTAACAAAAGTAGTAAGTTAATCAGTACAGGTGATATTTTTACTTATGCCCATTCAATATACCCTTTTGAAACTGCCTTCAAAGCTTGTAAATTGAGAGCATTCATCGCTTGAATATAGCGTTTACAATAATTTCAGTGTAATCCACCCAAATCTTACACCTTATTTATGGATAACCCGATGCTGCTCAAGTCCACAACCCGGCATGTCCGCATTTTTGCAGGCGAAATTGACCGGGATGGCGATCTAGTTCCCAGTCAACAGGTCTTAACGTTAGATATTGACCCAGATAACGAATTTAACTGGAATGAAGATGCGCTGCAAAAAGTTTATCGAAAATTTGATGAACTAGTAGAAGCATCTAGTGGCGAAGACCTCACGGACTATAACTTGCGCCGTGTGGGGTCAGATTTAGAGCATTATTTGCGATCGCTCCTGCAACTCGGCGAAATCAGCTACAATCTCTCTGCCCGCGTTACCAACTACAGTATGGGAGTCCCTCAAGTTGCAATTGACAACAAGCAAACTGCCTAAACCCTGCTGACAATTCAGGCGAACTGGAAAAACCTACGAAAACCTAACCCCTTTCCCGACTAGGGAAAGGGGTAAATTCAAAGTATCTCTCCTAACAGGAGAGATATTTCGAGGGAGGTTTTCTGGATTCGTCAGGTACTTTTGCCAAAATTGTATTTGCTATTCTTAATTCTTAATTAAAGTTAATTCTTGCTATCTTACTTATAAACTAAATAAATGCCAACATTATCTGCCTCTTGATGATGCGATAATTCAGCAAAAGCTTGGGGCGCAGTTATGCTTGGGTTATGCTTTGGTAACAGGGTTGGAGCTAGTTGCTTTGGCGATGAAGAGTCACAGAGCAATAGAAGCTATGATGAGGCTGTAGAGTTGACTGAGGAGCGTATTTTTTGGATAAGTTAAGTATTAGCACCTGCTGATATCCGCCAGCTAAAATCATCATCTAAAGTCTGGATATGTCAAGTTTAAGAAAGATGAGCGGTCTAGATTGTCCCTACTAATGCTGTTAAAGAAATTGCCAATCGCTGATCGGTGCGAAAACTATGGAAAATGACGCGGCAACGCTCTACTGTCCAAACGAAAATTGTCGGGCTGCCAACCCCCTGACTCACAAGTTTTGCCAGCGATGTTCCACGCCCTTACCCAAAAATTATCTCTGGGCTGTGGTAGATGGCCCAAGTGTGGGTAGCCCTGGAGAAATATTAGCCGATCGCTATTTAGTCATTGATAAATTTGTTCTTTTAGATACGAAACCTGGTTTTTTATCCCTAACGCCTGAGTTAGAGAATTTACAGCCTCTAAGAGCTTATTTGAGACTCATTCCCTACCGCTTACACGTACCGCAGGTATATGGAGTCCTATTTATCGCTGACGGTTCTTCCCATGAAAGAGAAATATTGCTCTTAGAAAAACCGCCACTATTAATAGATGACACAAGCCAAAAAGTGCATTTGGGTAGTGAGTTAACCACCGCTTGGCGTGATGCTACATCGATGCGCCAACTCAATTGGTTATGGCAAATAGCTCATCTGTGGCAACCTCTTGCAAGTGAAGGTGTCGCCTCTAGCTTGCTTGACTCATCTGTATTACGGGTAGAAGGATCGTTAGTCAGGTTGTTGGATTTGCGTTTCGACTCTGAAACATCACCAGAATTGCCCCAATTAGGCGAATTTTGGCAGCAGTTGGTTAGTAGTGCGAAACCAGCCATAGTTGAATTTGTTAATCGCGTTAGCCTTGCCTTAATTCAGGGAGAGATTAACTCAACCGACCAATTAATCGGAGTTTTAGATGGAGGACTGGCTGGGTTAGGGCGATCGCAAACACCCACAATCAAAATTATCACCAAAACCGACACTGGCCCAAGTCGCCAACGCAACGAAGATGCCTGTAGTCCTCCCAGTGGAACGATGGTGAGCAAACCACCCCAGCCAACAGCTTTAGCAATTGTCTGTGATGGCATTGGTGGACACGAAGGTGGCAATGTCGCCTCAAATTTAGCCATTGAAACCATTCAGCAGCAAGTACAACAACTAACAAAAGTTCCCTACGACCACATAGACCCCTCACTACTGCTGAATGACCTAGAAAAAGCAGTGGCAATTGCCAATGACAAAATTAGTCAGCGGAATGACGGAGAAAATCGCCAAGGGCGGCAGCGCATGGGCACGACTTTAGTCATGGCATTACCTGTTGCCCACGAAATGTACATTACCCACGTAGGTGATAGTCGTGCTTACTGGATTACCCGCCAAGGCTGTTATCAAGTCACCCTTGATGATGATGTCGCTTCCCGCGAGGTGCGGCTAGGCTATGCCATTTACCGCGATGCTGTCCAACAAAGTTCTGCTGGCTCTCTTGTGCAGGCTTTGGGCATGGGTTCTAGCACTTCATTACATCCCACATCGACACGGTTTATGCTCGATGAAGATGCAGTTTTTCTCCTCACATCCGATGGTTTGAGTGATTTCGATCGGGTGGAGGAATATTGGGAAACAGAAATATTGCCGATTCTAGCTGGAGAAGCAAATATAGCAAGTGTTGCGGATAGATTAATCGAAATCGCTAATACTAAAAATGGACATGATAATGTCACGATCGCTTTAGTTCACTATCAAGTCCAATACTGGGAACCAGAAATTACCATCAAAGCCTTCATTCCAGAGAGTTATTCTGCCAAAACTGTTGATTTGGCATCCAAGGCGACAGATGTTCCCCTTTTAGGTAGCCCAAACCAGAAAACTCAGGTGATTCCAGACACCGAACCTGCTAAAACTCCCAGTTTACCGCTACAGTGGATTGTTCCTTTGATATTTGTGGTACTAGCAGGCTGTCTAGGATTGTTCGTGAGGCAACTGCGTGAGCCATCAGGCTCATTGCCAATTTTTGCCAATCCATTACAAACTCAAAATCCTAGCATCGAAGCGACACCCGAACCGCGATCGCTTGATAACCTTTCTCCAGGTTGGGTAATTAAAACCAACAATCAAATCCCCTTGAAAAATAACCAATCGCTTCCCCCTGGATCTTTTTTAGAAGCGATCGACACAAATCCAAATCCTAAACCTACTTCGGGAAATTTTGCAGTGTCTATGCGAGTCTGTGCCAATAAAAGCACGCAAACTCCAGCTAATACTAATAAACCAATAGTAACTACCTCAGTTCCACCCAATTTGAAACCTTTGCCGGAAACAGTATTGCTAGACTTATCCCAACTAAAACGCTTTGGTGTATCTGTTTTACAATCAAATGTACAAAATCCGTGTACAACCGTCACGCCAGCAACTCCATCATCCGACACCAGTCCAACTTAATCAAATACTCGATAAACTGGTAAAAACCTGGAATAATAACAGATATAACGAGAGTAAAAAACTTACAAGGTAAAAAAATAGAAACCTTTTACCTTGAAGAATTGTTATTTGAAATTATTTGTTTTAGCTTTTAGTTTTATGAATCCATGCCATCCCTGAATTTGGCGATCGCCCGTCTCTTAAACACTGGCACTGACAACTTCGCCATTTGGGTGGTCAAGGCTCCCTATCCGAGTGGCTACGTTTTGCGTGACTCTGTATGGCCTGTTGAACTCAATCAAGTTTGGCAAGAATGGCAGCAGATGTTTGCTGGCCATAGTCGTCTAGATATTTCCTCAAACCCAACATCTCAAAAGTCCAACCCATTCCCCATAGATTGGATTTCACCCCCTTCATCTCAGACTACTGGCCCCTACAGCAGTCGTCTGATGCAATACTTGGGAATGAATTTATGGCGCTGGATATTCGACGGGCAAATTCTCGGTAGTCTAGAACGCAGTCGCGGGATTGCTATGGGTCAGCATACACGTTTGCGCTTTCAGCTAGAAATTCGTGACCCGGATCTGATTGCTCTGCCTTGGGAAATTATGCAGCGCGAACCTGGTCAATCGGCGATGTCTCTTTCCCAAGATTTGCTATTTAGTCGTACCAGTAGCGAAGTTGACCCCTTACCTTATTTGCGAACCGATCAGGCTTTAAGTATCTTGCTAGTTTTAGGCCATGATGAAAAGCTGCAACTAGAACAAGAAGCGGCTATTTTACAGCAAAGTCTTGTAGATACACCTGTGGGTGGTAATTCCCAAAGATATGCACCTTGTATAGTAAATAAACTTATACAACCAACTCCACAGGAGTTGATTCAAGAATTAGAAACCAAAGCATACAACGTTTTCTTTTACGCTGGACATGGTTTGCCAGGGCCAGATGGAGGGTTACTATTTTTGCGACCAGACATGCCCTTGAATGGGATAGAATTGGCACAAGTTTTGACCCGTACAGGTGTGAAACTGGCGCTTTTCAACGCCTGTTGGGGCGCACAACCAGCTGCAATCAATCATCAAGCTATACCTGCCAGCAGTTTAGCAGAAGTATTGATTCGTCATGGTGTGCCTGCGGTTTTGGGGATGCGCGATGAAATCGCCGATCGCGAAAGCCATAGTTTTATTCAAGCTTTTACCGAAGCTTTGCGATCGCACAAACCAATTGATGAAGCCGTAGCACTAGCTAGGCAAGAGTTGTTGACACTGTATAAATTTAATCAACCCGCTTGGACTTTGCCTGTTCTCTACCTGCATCCAGATTTTAATGGCGAACTCATTAAGAATTTAGATGAAGGTATTACCGAACTACCAGATACAGCGATTCCTGATATGGGTTCCCTGCTTCCCACTGCTTCATTGCGATCGCTCGCTCCAAAAGGGAAAACCTGGTTACTGCGTTATGGAGTCACTCGCATCGGCCGCACGAAGGACAATGATATTGTCATCGCCGAACCATCTGTATCCAAACGCCACGCCGAAATTTTCTGCCGTAATACTCTTACTGATGCTACATTGGTACGAACTTATTATTTACAAGATTTTTCTACCTACGGGACAACCTGGTTTTTAGGGCCTAATGGCTGGCAACAAATCCTCCGAGAGGAAGTCCCTTTGAAATCGGGAATGCAGTTAAAGTTTGGAAGTGCTAGGGGTGAAACCTGGGAGTTTATTATTGAAGACTCCTAGTGTAGCCACTGCGTAGGTGAATTTTGATGTTGAATATCAGCTTTTAAAATCTATTTTTCCCGAAGAAAAAATCAACTGTTTTTGCGGAAATCTATTTTGAAGGATTGTAGCTGTAAATACCACCAAATAATCGGGAGACAATAAAAAATGGCTAAAAAAATTAACGGCTCAGACACTTTCTCTTCTTTGCCATCTCAAGTAGATTTAGATTTATTAGAAGCGCTACTAGAACCAGACGATGCTACCTATCCCTGGAACCCAGCTGATGAGGAATCAGAAGCTTATTTTCAGGAATTAGAACAACAATTCGGAATGCAAGATTTACTAGAGGAAGAACTGACGACGCGATCGCAAGATTTTTATAGCAATCTAGATACACTTTGGTCTAATGTCTCCCTCGCCTCAAGCCATCCTCATCACCCTCAACACGCATTAGTGCTGAATCTTCAAGAAACACTCCGTACTACTTTTGCCGCCTGTGTCCCCCAAACATTGCTCAATACCATCGCCCAGAAAGCTGCTGAGATTTTTGCTGCCCAGCAATCAATGGGCGAACAACTAGTTGAATGTGTTCAAACAGTACTACCAACTTGGGGAACAGAGGATCTTTTAGTCTTAGCTCGTCCTTTTGCCTACGCTATGCGGAGTAGCGAATCGAAAAACGCGGCATCTGCCATCAGTAGTCTTAATAATAGCGAATGGACAGCTTTATCAGAAGTAGAGAAAGCAAAGGTTAGTTTAGCGATCGCTTTTTATGCTTTTACTCAACTCAACCAGTCTCAGTCTGAACTATAAACTAGGGAACAAGTGACAGTAGCTAACGGGCAATAGAAAAAGTAGACAAAGCTAAAATTTTCATCATGCGCTGTTTTAGCGTAGCCCGCGCTTTGTACACACTCTGTTTAGAGGCATCTCTTGCAAAGATGTTGATTTACATTACGCAGAGGCAGAAAAAAAGAGTCGAAAATCAAGACTTTTGCAAGAAGTTTAATGATTTTTACTTTTTAGGCATAGTTAACCCAGTGTTAGATTACGGTACGCTTCTTTTCTAACTAGGCCATCTATCCAAAGATATAAATATTGAATAGTCATTGGGCATTGTTCTTATCTCCCCTACACCCCTGCTCCCTCATCTCTTATTTTGGGCCCAAAAATCGGGTAGCAAAATTTTGCGATCGTGTCGGTGACAGTGCCCGTGCCTTGAGAATTGCCGCCATCAAAAAGGCGTAAGATAATACCCCAACAACTACCAACAGCAAGGCATTGATAGATCCTGTAGCATTCCACAGAGCGTGGAGCGCAGCAGCACTAAGATAACCAATAGAGAGAATTTGCCAACTTCTACTGGGCTTGAGAACAGCCAACCCGATAAAATAGCCCAGGTAGCCACTATAAGCCATGTGTCCAGCTACAGAGCCTAAAATTCGCGGAATTAGCAGCTGTAAACCCGCTAGTTGACCAGCAGCACCTGTACCCACCTGTTGCGCCACATTTTGAGTGATATCCGGCACATACTGTCCGAGAGTTTCCAAGAGAGTGAAGCCTACAGCAGAAGCAGTTCCCAGGAGAATACCATCTAGAGGTTCCCAGACACCGATCTTTTCCCGCCAAGGTGAAGATAACATTCTACCGATGGCAAACGCCCCTAACACAGGTAATGCCTTCAGTAATTCCTCCATCAACCCAGCACCAAAAAACATCCGTACCAGCAATTCTGTGAAGGTGATAGATTCTTGGGGTGAGGGCAAGCTTCCAGGAAGGATGCCGCGAAACACGAAGATAAATAGATCCAACACTGGACTGAGCAAAATCGCCGTTGTACCCAATGCCGCAGCCATTAGCACCCACCAAGGTTTCTGTTTACCGCAAAGTTGGTAAACAAAATAGTAGGCGGCAAAGGCGATGTAAGTTGCGACGATAACTTGATTAGCTTGGGGCTGACCGACTGTAGCAAACATTAACACTACAAAAATTACGGTCAGTATTCCCGGTACAAGGTAAGCTTTACGAGTTAAATCTTTACCTGTGGAAATAATCGGGAAAAGCTGGGTGAAGCTAACAGAATCTGGCTGCTTTAATTGCGTGTGGCTGTGGTAGTTTGTCGCCGAAGGTAATGGTGTAACTTGGTTAACTGTTGTGGCCGGGGTTTGGTAAGTAAACTCGTACTCAAAAACGTATTGTGGGCCATCAGCACCTAGAGAAATGCTATCGCCTGGGTGCAATTCCTGACATTCATATAAGCGTTGTCCATTCAAATAAGTGCCATTAGCACTATTTAAATCACAAAGCACCCAGCTGAATTTGCTATCTGGGGATAAAGAGAGGGGACGAACCACCGCATGACGACGAGATACCATCCGGTACATCATGGCATCCAAGACAACTTGGCAGCTGGGGTCGCGTCCAATTACCATCTCTTTACTGGGGGGCAGCGAGTAGCGAGATTCCGATCCAGAAGCTGCCCCATTACCAGACACTAGCCGCAGAAATGCATTATGTCTTGCGTTTTTGCCTGTCATCGAGTTAGTTGTGCTTTTCTAAATTAATTCTTCTTCATATATTTGGCAACAGGACTAACCTTAGCCACATTAACAGCAGCATTGCTAAATCCACTATAGCTTCACTTACTGCTAAGAAATTTAAAATTCTAGATGGAAAATTTCAAATTGTTTCACCTAATGTTAATAAGTATTCCATGTACTGAGAGTTTGTCCTAAACGGGCTTGTCATCCGGATAAATCAGACTGGATGGTTTGTCTGCTTTTGACATCCTAGCTGCAAATTTAACCCAAGGCAATTTATTAAAAAACAGTAGTTTTCACTGCATTTAGTTTCATTTAGAAAATATATAATTTCTGGTGGTCTGTTGTCAGTTGTTTTTGCCACAATCTATTAAAAGTAGAGAGTGGGAAAATAAACTGCCCCGAATATTGCACCAAAATATTTTTGGTGTGTTGCTTCAAACCACTTTAGCCAGTTCTGGGTGTTCAATCTTAGTTCCAAGTACTATGAGGAATTCTGCCAGCCAACGGGGGTGAGCAGGCCAAGCTGGGGCTGTTACCAAATTACCATCAACTATTGCCTCATCAACAGGGATATCGACATAAAACCCTCCAGCACTTTTAACATCTGGACTACAAGCGGGGTATCCAGTACATCTCTTCCCTTGCAATACATCCGCAGTTGCTAATAACTGTAAGCCGTGGCAGATGGCAGCAATAGGTTTATTCGTTTGGGCAAAGTGACGGGTGATTTCTAGCACTTGCTGATTCAAGCGGATATATTCTGGTGCCCTTCCTCCGGGAATAACTAAGGCATCGTATGTTGTGGCTTCTACTTCTGCAAAGCTAGCATTTAAAGTAAAATTATGACCGGGTTTTTCGCTATAAGTCTGATCTCCTTCAAAGTCGTGAATTGCTGTCCGTACCTTGTCACCAGCTTTTTTGTCTGGGCAAACTGCATGAACAGTGTGTCCCACCATTTGTAATGCCTGGAAAGGAACCATCACTTCATAGTCTTCTACATAGTCACCAACCAGCATCAAAAGTTTCTTGGCAGCCATATTTCCCCTCACCTATTAGTTAATAGTCAATAGTTTAAAGCGAATATTTAACAGTTGTTTATAAAGTAAATATTAATTTAGAGTTAGGTACATTAGGTGTTCCCATCTACACGAATTTTTGATATATTACAGCACTAACTCTGCGGGAATATATCATTTAAGGCGGCAAGTTAACAAAGTGTAATACACCCTACATATTTGCTCTGGGAATGACGATATAGCAGTCCTAAATCATTTGTGAAAAATTAGAAACCCAACAATTTTTACGAAGTTTGGGATCTTGGCACTGCGAATTTTCACAAATCAGATAGGATTGCTATATCGATCGATTAAAGCAAATGAAATTCTGCGATCGCTATGGGAAAGTTTTTGTTTTCATGTCCTGGATGGCTGAGTTTAATCAAGGCAAAACGCTGTAAGGGCGTTAAAGCTGCCCAATGTTGCTGTGTCAGGGTAACACCGATTTCTTGAGCTTTTTCCTGGAGGCTGGCTGGTACAGTGGCAAAATCAAGCCATGCAGGATAAGGCTCAATGGGCAATTTTGTAGGTGCTATCCCCGTCCCTTGTATAATTAATCGCTGGATATGCTCGCCGTAAGACTGAATTTCCGTTTCTGTAGTACAAGGTAACTCAACTAGAGCTTGACGCTCTGCTGTAGTCATTCGATTCCAGTCAGACAATTTTAGCTTGATGCCACAAGTATCTAATTTAAAACGCACCTGCATGGGGATGCAACGCAGGGAATCAACAAAGTCTGCTTCAAATTGAAAGAAATCTGTCATAATCAAGTATTCAAAATTCGCTCATTTCAAATTAAGGATTTTTAACTAAGTAGGCAGGCACAAATAAATATAACTATGTAACGAAAAGTAAAAGCGGTGAAAACCTTGTGATTGCCTCACTCCACTTCGTTGCGTTCGCAATGACATAGTTATAAATTTTCTCACCCACCTACTTATAGGAATCCGGTTTGATTTTTGAAAAGATACGCAGGGGAGGCAGTCGTGTGGGCGGGTTTCCCGACTTGAGCGTTAGCAACTGTGCCTAGCGTCACTGGCGTTGTGTTAGCGCGGATAGTACAGCACCAAACCCTTGCTTGTGGTGTGTTAGAACGCAGTTCGTAACGCACCCTACAATACCTAATTTTGTTCAAAAATCAAATATGATTCTTATATCCGATCTTGCTGTGAGATTCAGACTAACCTATGTCTTCCTAAATTTTATGTCTGACAACAGCTTATCAAGCTCTCTTTTTAACTGATCCTTTTGTCATTACTGAGACGAATGATTAAGTAACTAATTGAAAGGGCGAGAATAGCAATTCCTAAACCAATTATATCAATACCAGGGACTTTTTCTAAGTCAAGAATAATAATTTTTCTGGCGACAGCAATTAAAGAAGTGAC
The DNA here is from genome assembly GCF_002245985.1 of Nostoc sp. 'Peltigera membranacea cyanobiont' 232. Classification (NCBI taxonomy): domain Bacteria; kingdom Bacillati; phylum Cyanobacteriota; class Cyanophyceae; order Nostocales; family Nostocaceae; genus Nostoc; species Nostoc sp. 'Peltigera membranacea cyanobiont' 232. The sequence goes on along the minus strand of NZ_NOLK01000010.1, from coordinate 43,389 downwards.
AATAACTAATTCAACCTGGAAAACGTGTCTTCGCAAATAAGCTGTGATATTTTCTAAGATTTCCAAAGCAATTAAAATATTCAAAAACAAGCCAAAAATCTTATATAATGTTGTGTTAAACTTAGCGTAAGGGGCTGTAAATAACTCTTTAAAAATAAAAATTCCTAAGTCCCCGATCGCAACTAAAATTACAACTACCATAAAAATAGATAGAACTTTAGAAACTAGTACCTCTATGTTTTCAATGACGTGCATGAAGTTCTCATCTTTAGTAGCTCCGAGAATTCCCCTTAGTAACTTTTTCATGTGCTGCACCCGATTTTTAAATAAAATAAAATCCCATAGATCGATCTAGAGGATTAAAAAAAGATGATTTGTAAGTTTATTATCTGATTTTTCTTCTTTCCCATATATAAACTCGGCACTAGTAAAACCTCTGGTTACTAGAAATTTAGTCTCTTGATATATGGTAATTGCTATGAGTCAAGAGGAGAGAGTCATAAAAAATGATAATAACTATTAGTTATCTAATATTGACTAAGTTACCTATTAGTGATTATTAATTACCTCTTTATAAATACACTTGGCAGCTTACCATTGCAAGGACTGGATTTGATGATTTTTGACTGTAACTTCTACAGAAATTGGGATTAGCTGCACTGCACAGGCTTTTAATTCTGGTTGCAGGGAATCGGGGCAAGATTCTGGATGGGTGAGGGCGTTAGCTTCGGCATTATCTGCCCACAGTGAACCCCAGTGCATGGGGACAAAAACTGTACCAGGTGCGATCGCTTTTGTCACTTTAGCAGGAAACTGAGCTTTACCCCGACGCGATCGCACTTGCACTTTCTGGTTATCTACAATGCCTAACTTCGCAGCATCACGGGGATGAATTTCGATAAACGGTTCGGGGTGCATCTTGCAAATTTTTTCAATGCGACCGGTGCGTGTCTGGGTGTGCCAATGTCCGTAAAGTCGCCCATTAGTTAGCACAAAAGGATAATCTGGGTCTGGTGGTTCTGCCAATCCCTTTGAGTAATATGCCCCAAATCGAGCGCGTCCGTCAGGGGTGTGGAAGCGTAAATCGGTATATAAACGCTTTCCAGAGGTTTCTCCCCCTGCTTCCCCTGCTCCTCTACTCCCCCTGCTCTCTTCAGGATGGGGCCATTGAGTCGGGCCTTCTACTTGTAATTGCGCGTGACTGATACCTGTCATCTCGCAGGGGCGATTTTGAGTTAATTGGACAAACTCAGCATAAACTTCAGCAGAGTTAGCAAAGGCAAACTCTTTTTCAAAACCTAATCTCCGTCCAACTTCGGCGAAAATTTCCCAATCGGCTTTAGCTTCTCTTGGTGGTTGGCGAAATGCTTGACACAAAGTTACCACCCGTTCGGAGTTTGTCATCACACCAGTTTTTTCACCCCACTGGGCTGCTGGTAACAGAACATGAGCGTAAGCAGAGGTTTCTGTGGGATAATATGCGTCTTGGTAAATAGTGAAAGGCGATCGCAACAATGCCTTTTTAGTTCGCTCCAAATCTGGCATACTTACAGCTGGATTAGTAGCTGCAATCCACAATAACCCGACAGCATCATTTTCCAAGCCAGTAATCATTTCCCAAACACTCAAACCGGGATTGGGCGAAATCTGTCCTGGCTTGAGTCCCCAAAACTCCTCAACTTCTGCGCGGTGCTGAGGATTTTTCACCGCCCGATAACCTGGTAATAAATTCGCCAAACCTCCGGCTTCCCTTCCTCCCATTGCGTTTGGTTGGCCTGTGAGAGAAAAAGGGCCTGTACCAGGTTTGCCAATTTGTCCAGTCATCAGATGCAGGTTGATGATAGTTCTTACCTTAGCTGTCCCTTCTGATGATTGATTCACACCCATTGACCACAAAGATAGTACTCGCTCAGATTGACCCCAATAACGAGCGGCTGTTTCTAAATCTTCAATGCTGATTCCACATTGACGAGCCACTACTTCCGGGGGATAGTGGCGAATCACTTCAGCATAAGCCGGAAAGTTGCTGGTGCAATCGTCCATGAACATGGTATCAATGTAGTTCCAGCGCATCAACAAGTGGGCGATGCCGTTCAACAAATCGATATCTGTACCGGGACGAATCGCTAAATGTAAGTCCGCAGCTTCTGCGGTTGGTGTGCGTCGGGGGTCTACCACAATCATTTTGACTTTGCGGTTCTTTTTGTGATATTTTGCCAGTCGGTTAAAAACGATTGGATGACATTCGGCTGTATTAGTGCCAATTAAAAATGCACAGTCAGTTAACTCTAGGTCTTCGTAACAACATGGCGGCCCATCTGCGCCAAAGCTTTGAATGTAGCCAGCCACAGCACTAGACATACATAAACGGGAGTTGGCATCAAAATTATTAGTACCCAGACAGCCTTTCATGAGCTTCTGGGCTATGTAATAATCCTCAGTTTGAAACTGACCGGAACCGTACATACATAAGGCTTCTGGCCCTTGGGTGAAGCGGACTGTTTGAATGCGTTGCGTAATGAGATTAAAAGCTTCATCCCAACTAACGCGCCGAAACTCTCGATCTAAAGAGTCTCGCACCATTGGGTAATGTAATCTATTTTTATCTAAAGATTCTGCGATCGTTGCGCCTTTGACACAAACCATTCCTTGACTCGATGGATGGGCTTTATCGCCCCGCACCCGCCAAGTGGGATTTCCTTGACTATCTCGATTAGTTGCTTTGCCAAGTTGGGCTGGGGGTGAAACTTCTAGTCCACAGCCAACACCACAGTAAGGGCAGAGGGTTTTGGTAAATTCACTCATGGCAGTTGTACCATTTTGTTGTTTTGATTGTGCAACCTCAGATGTAGCGACAGTTTGAGAAATTCCTGTGTTGCACGCCAATTCTGGATAAAGATATCAATATGCTTGGGTTAAGGATATGTAAGTTGGGTTTTGCTCCTCCGATCCCAAAATTAAACGCTAATTGTTCAGTTCCTTCCTCAACCCACCCTACTACCAGGATTTCTCACCAATGCTCAAAGCCTGTGCTTGTGCAGGGGAGCAGGGGAGCAGGGGAGCAGGGGAGCAGAGGAGAGTTCAATGTGCCAAGTTCAATCCCCTCCGCCCCTCTGCCCCTCTGCATTTCAAACTTGTGAGAAATGCGGGTACTAATGCATAGGGTGAGTTAATTTTTCCAAGTCTCGCATTAACAATGCAAGTCGATGCATTGGCATTGTAAAGTCTTGCATTAGCAATGCAGGTCGATGCATTGGCATTGTAAAGTCTTGCATTAGCAATGTAGTTCGATGCATTGGCATTGTAAAGTCTTGCATTAGCAATGCAGGTCGATGCATTGGCATTGTAAAGTCTTGCATTAGCAATGTAGTTCGATGCATTGGCATTGCAGATCGAGAGATACTATAGGCAAGCGGGGAAAGGAGGCTTTGATGTAAGTCAAAGACGGGGTGGAATTCTTATTTTTGATTTATGTAAGAAGTCTATTCTTCTGCTAAAAAAGTAGGGTTTTTAGTTGCGGTTTCTCCTGCTTCACCTTCATAAGCTGCGGCGAAGGAACCTTTTGGTTCTTTGAGGAAGAAGGCACACATAAAAGCACAGATTAGTGCAGCTATACCCATTGTGCTAAATAGTGTGGAAGCGTCGGTTAAGCTAAAAATTGTCAGGTAAACTACACCGCCAAAATTACCGTAAGCTCCGACATTGCCAGCAATTTGTCCAGTGGCTTCTTTTTTAATCATGGGTACGATGCTGTAGGTTGCACCGCAGCCAGCTTGGGCAAAGTAGGCGGCAAACATTGTAACTGCGATCGCAACTGGAATCGGCCAGTTACCATTAATAAAATGTGCCATCAAATAACTAACACCAATCCCAACGCTGATAATTGTCATTGTCCACTTCCGCGAACCAAATTTATCAGAAATTAAGCCACCACTAGGACGAGAAACCAAATTTAAAAAAGGATAGGTAGCAGCAATCATGCCAGCGATAACATGCTCTAAACCAAAGGTTTTTTCAAAAAATGCCGGGAGCATAGAAACGGCTGCTAGTTCGCTGCCAAAGCTAGTTATGTATGTAAATTCGAGTAAAGCTACTTGTCCAAATTGAAAGCGTTCTGATGTAGCGTAAGTTTTCTTGCCAATGAGTAATTCTCGGTTTACTTCCCAAGCTTTATAACTTTGGTAAGCAAACAATCCTGCTAATAGTAACCAAGTCAAATACATTTGACTCAGAGTTAGGAAGTGAATGTTCTTTTGTTCCAAGCGCCAAGCTAATAAACCCAAGGCGAAAATCAAACCGAAATTCGAGATCATCATCGCCCAGAAGCTTTTGATGCTAGTCACTTCTAGGGAACCATTCTTTTTCGGTTTACTGTAGACTTTGCCTGTGGGCGTATCTTGGACGGTGTTGTAATAAATTACGCCGTAAATAGCTGCAATGATCCCTGTAAGTGCGATCGCAAATCGCCAGTTAGAAGCGCCACCAGCGAAAAAGCTAGTAGAAACTGCAAGTATCGGTAAGGCAAATTCTGCACCAAAGGCCCCAAAGTTACCCCAGCCGCCATAAATGCCTTGAGCAACCCCCATCTCCTTCGGCTGGAACCATTCTGCCACCATACGGATACCGACAACAAACCCAGATCCGACAATTCCCATCAGCAAACGACTGATGACTAATTGATTAAAGTCTTGCGCTAGGGCTGTTGCTAAACAAGGAACCACTGCAAACATCAGCAAGATTGAGTAGGTGATTCTGGGGCCAAAACGATCCAGAAGCATCCCAATGATTAACCGGGCGGGAATTGTGAGGGCGAGATTACAGATGCCCAAAGTTTTGATTTGCTCAGGCGCTAAATGTAGCTCTTTGCCAATAGTTGTAGCGAAGGGAGCAAAGTTAAACCAACAGACAAAGGTGAGAAAGAAAGCAAACCAAGTCTGATGTAAGATGCGGTAGCGATCGCTAAATGAAAATAAGTTTTTAAGCATTCCAATCTTTCTAATTGAATAAAACACAGAGAAGAGATAATGGCAGTTAAGCCTTTGAACTTGGAAGTTGCACCTTTTTACTCGGAGGTTGAGCCTTTTTGCTCGGAGGTTGAGCCTTTTTGCTCGGAGGTTGAGCCTTTTTGCTCGGAAGTTGCACCTTTTTGCTCGGAGGTTGAGCCTTTTTACTCGGAGGTTGAGCCTTTTTGCTCGGAAGTTGAGCCTTTTTACTCGGAAGTTGCACCTTTTTGCTCGGAAGTTGCACCTTTGAGCCTGAACATTGAGCCTTTAAGGTTGAAGTATGAATTTCGCTCAATCCCCAATCCCCAATAAGTACTAGCTGTTACTAACTACTAGGGCTTCTTGCTTGAGTTTCGCTCCGAAGTTTTTAATCAGTAAATCTTGCAATACTGGCTGCAAGTCTTCGCAGGGTATGCCTTTGATAACGCAAGTTCCTAAATGAGCGTCTTTGCCAACTTTGCCGCCCATATATATGTCAACGCCTTCTAGGGTTTTGCCATTTTTGCGAGTTTTAGTTCCCATCAAGCCGATGTCTGCAACTTGGGGCTGGCCGCAAGAGTTCGGGCAACCTGTCCAGTGAATTCGGACTGGATTGATGAAGATTAAGTCTTCTTCTAAGGCTTTAATCATTGCCAGGGCGCGGTTTTTAGTTTCGATGAGGGCGAAGTTGCAAAATTGTGCGCCTGTACAAGATACTAGCGATCGCGCCAGTAAACCTGGATTAATCGAAAACTTTTCTAGTAACGGTTGCGTTAAAAATATTGCTAACCGTGAGTCAGAAATGTTGGGGATGACAATGTTTTGCTCAACGGTAAACCGAATCTCACCACTGCCGAAAACCTCTGCTAAACGAGCGATTTCAAACATATCTTCGGCATACAACCGCCCAACGGGAATATTTAACCCTACGTAATTTAATCCTGCTTGCTTTTGTTTATATACTCCGATGTGGTCGCGTTTTTCCCAGTCGATCTCGTCTTTTACGGCTGCGGGTAATAATGATTTACCCAAACGGCTTTCTACTTCTGCTCGAAACTTTTCTAAACCCCATTCATCAATTAGCCACATCAAGCGGGATTTTTGCCGATTAGCACGCGGCCCGTTGTCACGAAAAACTTCCAAAACCGCTCTACATACTGTTACCACATCTTCTGGAGCCACCCAAGCATTTAGAGGAATCGCCGCCTCACAACGTTTAGCTGAGAAAAAGCCACCCACAAGAATGTTAAAACCAAATTCTTGCCCAGTCCCCAGTCCCCAATCCCCAGTCCCTTCCTTAAATGCCGGAACAAAAGCCAAATCGTTAATTTCAGCGTGAACTGAATTGTCTCTTCCACCTGCGATCGCAATGTTAAATTTCCGTGGTAAATTGCTAAACTCTGGGTTTCCCTCGCCTTTGTTGGTGAGCATATCTTGAATTTGCTGTACCAACTCTCGCGTATCGTACAACTCATCTGCATCCAACCCCGCCACCGGATCGCCTGTGATATTGCGGACGTTATCCATCCCCGATTGGATAGTAGTTAAGCCAACTGCGTGAAATCTATTAAAGATATCTGGTAAATCTTCAATTCTGATTCCCCGTAATTGGATATTCTGTCTGGTAGTAATATCAGCGCAACCATCTTCTCCGTAACGCTGCACCACTTGAGCTAAAACACTCATCTGACTGCTGGAAAGAATACCGTTAGGCATCCGTAACCGCATCATAAATTTGCCTGGGGTAACTGGGCGAAAAAACACGCCTACCCACTTGAGTCGATGATCGCGATCGATTTCGTCCATTGCTTCCCAGCCCAAAGCGGCAAATTTCTCTATCTCATCCCTGATGGCGAGTCCATCTTTTTGCGCCTTGAACTTCTCGAACTTATTGAGGCTGGTAGTCTTTGTTGTGTCTGTCATGAGGCTGACTCTCGTGAGAATTTGTGCTGCTAATTGCCCAATATCAATAAATAATTCGTAATGGGCTACGCCCCGCTTCGCTAACGTAATTCGTAATTCGTAATTAAAAAACGATGAATTAGTAATTATTAATCAACCCGTAGTTCCATTAGGTGGTGTATTTACGAGGGTTAGGGAATAAAAACTTAATATTTGGTTACGGCTGATTATTGCTACTCAAAAGCATTCCAACGTGAAAGTTCAAACCCGTGGTTAGTTAAGGAAAACTTGTCGCCATTTATATCTTGGAAATTTGTCAAGTAGGTTTAGATAATGTTCATGTAACAATTTCGATACTCATAACTTAAGGTGAGTTTTCTGTTAAAATCGTATAAATTGTTACGATTTCTTGGTAAAATTGCTGAAAAAGGATACATAATATGCATTTTTTGCATCCAATTCAGCCAATCAGCCACACAAACCGCTTGATGAAGAGTGTTTGAGATGATCGAAGGGATTTTGGATTGCGATAGATTAATCCAAAATCCAAAATCCAAAATCCAAAATTGAGTGTGGCACTTATGAAACGTCGTGATTTTATTAATTGGGTTGGTTTGGGTTTGATAGCGAGTTCTCTACCCGTAGCGATCGCAGCTTGTTCTTCTCAAACAACTTCCGCAACTGGCGATTGGCAAACAGTAGGCACTTCGGCAGATTTAGATAAAACTGGTCAATTGCTGGCTAAAAACTCACCTGCTGGGCCTGTGTTGGTAGTCGGCACATCTAAAGGCGCAAGTCTGACAGCTGTTAACCCTACCTGTACTCACGCAGGTTGCACCGTAGCATGGAAAGCTGAGGCAAAAAAATTCGCTTGTCCCTGTCATGGTTCAGAATATGGGGTTGATGGTAAGGTGCTAAAAGGCCCAGCGACAGAAGCACTTAAAACTTACGCCGCCAAAATTGAGGGTAATTCAGTTGTAGTCAAGCCAACTTAAACAATACAATTCAGAGTATGGTGAGTAATATCAACCAGCTTTTGGTGCAAGCCCAGACAGCATACAATGCAGCTGATTGGTCATCACTGATTCAATATTTACAACAATTAATTTTAGGGGCAGATTCGCAACATCCAGAGATAGTTAAAAATCGAGAATATCTACTGAAATTAACACTTTCAATCTTAGAGGTGGGAGATTTTCAGCAACGCTGGGAAATCACCAAGGTGTTGACTAACTTGGGAAATATTGCCATCCCACCACTCATTGAAATCTTAGAAGATGAAGATGCAGAAGAAGAATTACGCTGGTATGCAGCGCGAACTTTGGGCGAATTTCAGCAGCCAGAAGCGATCGCACCCTTGGTTGAATTATTGAAAACTGATGAGGATGAAGAACTCAAAGCGATCGCAGCCACAGCACTAGGGCAAATGGGTACTGTTGCGATCGCTGCCTTCTCTGAACTTCTATTAGATGAAGATACACGACTTGTTGCAGTGCGATCGCTTTCTTGTATTCCCCAAACAGAAACCATCACACCCCTATTGAGTGTAGTACAAGATTCACAAGCAATAATCCGCACTGCTGCAATTGAAGCCCTTAGCAGTTTTCATGACGAACGTGTAGCACCAATATTGTTAAACGCTTTGGATGATATCGCTGCTACAGTTAGGCGTGCAGCAGTGCTTGGTTTAGGTTTTCGCCCCGACTTACGCGAAGCCTTAGATTTGGTGACGAGATTTCAACTCAAGCTTTACGACTTTAATCTTGATGTTTGTTGTGCAGCCGCAGTTTCCCTTTCTCGGATGGGTTGTGATGAGGCTGCAAAACATTTATTTGATTTGCTGATTTCACCCCAAACACCGATAAAGCTGCAATTAGAAACTATCCGTGCTTTAAGTTGGATGGAGACACCATCTAGTTTGGAATATTTGCAAATAGCATTTACTCAATGCACTTCAGAGACACTTTGGCAAGAAATTGTCACAGTTTTGGGGCGAGTACAAAAGCCGCAAACTACACAAGCCGCAGAAATATTATTGCAAATACTGCAATCCCAGCATCTAGCCATAGAGATTGTTAGTGTAAAAAGTGCGATCGCCTTATCTTTAGGACAGTTAGGGGAAATACAAGCAATTGAACCATTGATTTGGCTGCTAGCTGATTCTAATGTATCAGTGAGACTACACGCGATCGCTGCACTCAAAAATTTGGATGGGGAAGCCGCACATCAAAAATTGCAGCAATTAGCGAATAATGCTGCACTCACACCAGATTTGCAACAAGGAATAGCGATCGCTTTAGCTGAGTGGTAAATTCTCTTAAACAAAGATCGGGGGCAACAAGAGTAATTTGTCTTAGCAATTGTGTCAAACCCAGATTTCACAGTTATAAATATAGCTCAAGGTCTTTTTAAAATAACTCTATAGTTTTTACTCTATAAGGATTTTACTACAAACCGCCTCTGACAAATATTATCTCCACAATCAAGGATTTATGGCTTTTTGAGTTACAATATGTCATTAAACCAAGTATCTTCGATAAAGACAAGAATATCTTGTCTTTTCATTATCGAAAACCACCAGCTAAATTCGAGTCCGTTTTTCTATGGCTGACACTTATTGCTTTATTAAAGACTTGATTAATGATTTGGAAAGAGGAAGAATCAAGATTCCATCTTTTCAAAGAGGTTTTGTTTGGGAACCAAATCGCGTTGCCTATTTTATAGACAGTATTTATAAGGGTTTTCCTTTTGGTTCTGTATTACTATGGAGAACTAAAAATCCTCTACGAACTGAAAGAAATCTTGGGCCTTACAGGCTTCCTGAGAATGATCCAGAGTACCCTATAGATTACGTTCTTGACGGGCAGCAAAGAATAACCTCTATTTTTGGGATATTTCAAAATTCTCTTATTGCTGAAGAGGACGAAGGAACTGATTGGACAAATTTGTTCTTTGAACTTAATAGTAAAGAATCAGTTCCATTTAAGCACCTAAATGATTTCACCAATTATGACAACCAGAAGTTTTTTCCGCTAAAATATGTCTTTAATTCTCCTAAATATAGACAGCTTACTAGAAACTTAGACGAAAGTTTAGCACAGCAAATAGACAACTTAGTTGAAAAATTTACAAAAGCTCGAATACCGGTGGAACGTTTTGAAAGCGAGGAAAGAAAATACGTTGCAACTGTTTTTGAGAGGATAAATCGGCAAGGTGTTGAGTTAGATACTTTTCAGCTTTTATCTGTATGGAACTGGAGTGAAGATTTTGATCTTCAAGAAAAGTTTAAGGAACTTACTGAAGAGTTACAACCATTTGGCTTTAAAGAAATCGGTTCAGATTTACTTCTAAAGTGTTCTTCTGCGGTAGTAATGAATCGTGCTGACCCAGAGAATTTTATGGAGCTTCCCGGTAGTGCAGTAAGAGAAAAATTTTATGAAATCAGGACAGGTATATTTAGAGCTATAGACTTTCTAAAAACTGATTTAAATGTTTTCTCTCTCAAGCTCCTACCAATGGAGAATATCTTAACTGTTCTTACGGCATTTTTCGCTTCTTCACAAAAACAACCTCCCCCTATTCCTCAAGATCAATATGAAGTTATAAGAAGGTGGTTTTGGCGTGCATGTTTTTCTCAGAGATATGCAAGAGGAGGAGCTAAAAGTACTGATCAAGATTTGCTAGAAGTTGAGAAAATTAAGGCTGGTAAAGCTCATAATCTCGGTGATTTTGACGTATCGTTAGACGCTGATTTTTTCACAAAAAACGTCTTCAGAATGTCTTCAGTGGCAACTAATACTTTCATTCTCCTTCTAGCACAGGCTAAACCATTAAACTTTATTCAGGGTACAAATATATCTTTACAGGATGTTTTGTCTCAAGGCAATCGAAAAGAGTTTCATCATATCTTTCCTAAAGCCCATCTACAAAGGTCAGAAAATCAATATAAAGATGAACAAATCAATTGTCTAGCCAACTTCTCAGTGCTTTCCAGAACAGATAACAACAAAATTAAAGACCAATCACCTAGTAAGTATCGTTCTGAAATGCCTACTGATGATCAGATTCTTGACCAAATATTGGCAACGCATTTTTGCCCAATTAATGTGTTTACAGACGATTATGAAAGCTTTTTAACTTCAAGGGCTGAATTGCTTCTAAAAAAAGCAAAAGAACTGTCACAGGTTATTTAGTATGCTAGACCGTTCCAGTGAAGTTAAGTAGACGGCAGGAGCATTTGACATGGAATTTGAATGGAACCCAGACAAAGCGGCGTTAAACCTTGAGAAACATGGTATTTCCTTTCCTGAAGCCGCAACCGTGTTTAACGACCCGCTATCTGTAACCTTTCTCGATCCTGACCACTCTATTGGAGAAATTCGTTACATTATCATTGGTATATCTAGGTTTGGACAACTCTTAGTCGTTGCACACACCGATCGAGGAGAAAAACTACGAATTATCAGCGCTCGAAAAGCCACCCGTCAGGAGAAAAGGTTTTATGAAGAAAGAAATTGAGAATGAAATGGAAGACGAATTACGTTCTGAGTACGATTTTGTTCAAATGGAGGGAGGCATCAGAGGCAAGTATATTGAGCGGTATCGTCAGGGAACAAATTTAGTACTTTTAGATCCCGATGTTGCCCAAGCTTTTCCTAATGATAAAAGCGTGAATGACGCATTGAGGTTGTTAATTCAGGTTGCTCAACGCCAGCAGCCTGACACTGGGGTGCAGCAGACAGAATAGGAATAGTCAACATAATTCGTAATTAGTTAATGCAAGTTGCACAGCTATCTGCTTGAGGTTGTACAGAAACTTGTGCTACTAAAACCTCATAATCCGCCGCATATTTTAAAAGTCTTATCTAAAAATTCATATATTTCAGCAGAAAATAGTCAATTTTTTTTGGCGATATTTTCCGAAAAAATCCGTGCAAAGCGGATAATTGACGATTAAGGTAGTCAAACGTTATTTAGACAAATGTAAATCATCTAAAAATTACTGTAACAAACTATACTAAATTGTGGGTAAAAACCCGTTAACTTAATGAAACCGATAAATGTAATTCAGGCTACATAAAAATGCGCCTAGAGCAGTTGCAAGCCTTTCTAGCGATCGCACAAACCGGCAGCTTTCAACAAGCAGCGCGAACATCTGGTGTTACCCAATCAACGATTAGCCGACAAATCCAGGCATTAGAAGCAGATTTGGGTGTAGAACTATTTCACAGAACAACTCATGCAAAATTGACACTGGGAGGTGAATGTTTATTACCCCGTGTTCGCAAAATTTGCCAAGAATGGGAGACAGCTACACAAGAATTAGCTGATTTAATCGCCGGAAAGCAACCAGAGCTTTGCATTGCCGTGATTCACTCTTTATGTGGTTCTTACTTACCACCAGTGTTGCAAAAGTTTTGTCATGATTATCCAGATGTGCAATTGCGGGTGACTTCATTGGGAAGCGATCGCGCCTTGAAAGTTCTTAAAGATGGATTGGTGGATTTAGCAATTGTGATGAATAATCGCTTTTTAACCACTGCTAGAGAAATGGTGGTAGAAGTACTTTATGATGAACCAATAGAAGTTTTAACCGCAGCCAATCATCCCTTAGCTCAATATGAATTCGTCCCTTGGTCGGAGCTAATTCGTTATCCCCAAGTGGTTTTTAAAGATGGTTATGGAATGCAGCGTTTAATACAAGATAGATTTGACCGAATGGAAGCTACACTCCAGGCGGCTTTAGAGGTAAATACTCTAGATGCCTTCCGGGGAGTAGTGCGCCAAGGAGAACTGATAGCTTTGCTTCCTCAATCAGCATTAATGGAAGCACGCCAAGATCCAACCCTAGCGATTCGTTCCTTAGAGAACAATAATATTAGTGGTTTAGCAGATGGTTCGAGTTTGACTCGGCGGGTAGTTATGGTAACAACTCAAGACCGACTGCAAATTCCCCCCATCAAGCACTTTTGGCAACTCGTGCGCGAAAATATCCCATTACAAATCGATCGGAAGCGATCGGTTTCTTAAACGTCATTGGTCATTAGTCATTGGTCATTTTCGGTTATTCACAAAGGACAATGGACAAAAGACAAATGACAAAAGACAAATGAGTAATGTATTTAGGGAATTACTGCAAAAAGTAGGTAGCGGAAACCACACAGGCGAGAATTTAACTCGCGTCCAAGCAGCCACCGCCACTAAAATGATGCTGCTGGGTGAAGCGACACCAGCCCAAATCGGAGCGTTTTTGATTGCTCATCGAATCAAACGTCCTACGGGGGAAGAGTTGGCGGGAATGTTGGATGCTTATGATGAACTAGGGCCAAAACTGCAACCATTCGGCTCTGGCCAAACAGCGATCGCTCTTGGTATCCCTTATGATGGCAGAACCCGTACAGCACCAATTAGTCCGGTGACAGCTTTAATACTCGCCGCAGTTGGACAACCAGTGGTAATGCACGGTGGCGATCGCCTCCCAACAAAGTACGGTTTACCTCTGATCGATATTTGGCAAGGTTTAGGAGTCGATTGGACTACTCTACCACTAGCAAAAACCCAGCAAGTGTTTGAGCAAATAGGAATTGGCTTTATTTATCTACCTCAGCATTTTCCCCTAACTACAAGTATTTGGGAATACCGCGACCAACTTGGCAAACGTCCACCCTTGGCGACAATGGAGCTAATTTGGTGTCCTTATGCTGGGGATGCTCACGTCATTGCTGGGTTTGTTCATCCGCCGACAGAAGGGATGTTTAAAATAGCTTTGGGGCTGCGGGGAGTAACAAAATTTACATTAGTGAAAGGATTGGAAGGTAGTTGCGACTTACCGCGCGATCGCACTGCAATTATCAGCTTATCTCCATCCGTAGCATCTCAAGAGGTAGAACGATTGCACCTCGTACCACGTGATTACGGCTTTACTACCAAGAACGTACCCCTTGGAACTACTGAAGAACTGGTGGCAGATATTCAAGAGATTTTGGCAGGTAAACCAGGTGAACTAATGCAAACAGCCTTGTGGAATGGCGGATTTTATCTATGGCGGAGTGGTATTTGTTCAGATATGCCAGAGGGTTTAGCTAAAGCAGAAGAATTATTAACCAATGGTACAGTAGCAGCTAAACTCCAAGAACTTAGCCAGATAGTAAATTCACTTTAAATTTAACTCTAATTGCTTTGCTCAAATTTTCGTTATACACTTATAAATTTTCCCACTGACTTACTTACTTGTAATTGGAATTGCTATCGTGAACTACCTACACTGTACCGTCAGGTCAGTATAGGCTTCCCAATTCATAGCCTTTTTGTAACATAGGGTCACTATAATTAGTCCTTCCTGTAAGGCTTTCCAGAGGGCGATCGCAATCTCTGAAAACTCCTTGATAGATTGTCGGGTTTCCCACACTCTCCATTCCTTTAGAGAAATCCCCCCAAAATCTTCCATCACCAACGCATAGCCATTTTGATAGGGTTCTAGGCTATAGGTTTGGATGATTAGAGGTGAGTTAAGATTTTTGGCAATGGTGTAATGATTGCGAAACTGTACCAGTTCACTGAAACTCGGATATGGACTCTTCAGCAGTTTAATCACTACAGGTAATGAGTCAGTCTCTCGATACCCTCGATAAACCAGGGTTCTGGAACCATTGTAGAGTTCTTCACTGATGCGATATCCAGAAATATTGGCTCTTGTGCTTACCATACAGGGATCGTACTAATCATCAGAGCGATCGCAAACAATCCCCCTACGACTTCACCTCCTGCAAACCACCACAGAGAACAGGAGCAACGCGATTTTTTTATATCAGTTTGAATTCTCCTGTTGGTAGAGATGCGATCGCTATTGTCTGTTTGGAGAGGGTTTTGCAATGTATCTTTCTACACTGTAGTATCCTAATAACTAACCAAGGAGCATTGTTAACCAAGGTTTAATATTTTGTGACTCCAAACAGGGGAATTTATTGAGATCCTTGATAGGAATTATTTCGTCGGCGACTTCTCCAAAATAGATTTTTGTTGCAACCAATCCTGACCGACTTGGATACTGACATCCGAGCCAAGATTGCCAGTACTTTCCACACGCACTTCGCCAAATCCCAAAGTGTTGCGAATTGATTCGGCACTGTCACCATCTCCTTGTTGGGCGACAATATGAGTCACATCTAAAGGTTCACCCCATGCCTTAGCTATATAAATGTTACGATATCCAGATTTTTCCAAAGCTCTAATTAATGGTTGAAGATTAGAGCGATCGCCACCTGTACTATCTTGAATTGCTACACGCAAAGAACGTGGATCGGTCGTCGTCTGCTGACTCTGTTCTGACTCTAAACCAAAGTGTTGAGCCATGAGTTTAGCAATACCATCTTTGTTAGGCAACCAATAGCTAGCATCAAACTCGCCTTTCTCGCTAAAGCGACCTGGCAGCATTAACATTTGCATATTAGAGCGATTAGTTCGCACCCCAAAACCCATTAGCGCCACTAACTCCTCAACTGTCAAATTGGTATCGATGTGGTCTTTAACTACATCCAGAACTTTAGGTAATTGAGCAACAGTAGTTGGGTTTAGTGTTTGATCCATCAAAGCCCGAATGACCATTTGCTGGCGCTGAATCCGACCAATATCACCAAGTTCGTCATGGCGAAACCGCAGCAATTGCAATGCCCGATCGCCGGAGAGATGCTGCTTACCCGCCTTCAAATTGATGTACAAATGCTGAGAATCATCTTGATACTTCATATTTTTGGGGACATAAACTGTTACGCCACCCAAAGCATCAATTAGCTTGGCAACTCCCAAAACATTAATTCGGATATAGCGATCGATTCCCGCGCCACCTAAGAGATTACTGACGGTTCTGGCAGTCAAAGCTGGCCCGCCGTCAACATTGGCAGCATTAATTTTTTTCACTCCATACCCCTCTATTTGTGTGCGGGTATCTCTGGGGATGGAGAGCATAATTATTTTTTTCGTCTCTGGATCGAATTTAAGCAAGAGCATTACATCCGAAAGACCATCAAAGGAGTTTACCTGGGGCTGGTATCTGAGGTTTTTCGTTTCTGGGGGAGGGTTTTGGATATCTGGGGGAAGTACACTCATCCCCATAACTAAGAGATTCACCGGGCGAGTTAATTCTGAAAATCGCAGCACACCTCCAGAAATGCGATCGCCATCAAAGGCCGCCTCTTCCTGTGGACTTAGCTGGGCTTGCTGCAAAGGCGTACTGGTTAAAGACACCGCCAAAAGTGCCCCTGCTGTTGCTGACACCATTGCAATCCCACTCATCCCTACCCAAAACCACAGCCAACGTCCAGATTTTGAGCTCTGAGCAATTTTTTTATTGGACTTTGAGGCTTTTCCCGACTGGTTTTCTTCCGCCGAACTTCTTTGAATGGTCACAGACTTCCTCACACTTACTCAATAATTAAATTCGGTAAATTTGCAGACCAAAAACATCCAGACAAATCAACCCATAATAGCTAACTCTTAATTATCAGTGCTAACTTTTTTAATGTAGTGTCAACCACAACACTTATAGCAGCATTTTTCCTTCTTTTGGGAGAATCTAGATATGTTTTACTGAAGTATGGCAATAATAAACTGGATTTGACTAGATATATAAATGAATCAACCGTAATTTTTTATTAAATAAGTAGAAACACTGATAAATTATCACTCTAAAAAATTAAGATAAATACTTGCCAAACACTCGTTCTGCTAAAGTACTAAACCCTGGTAAACGCCCAGATTTACCCTGTGTCAGGCGCAAAATCAACCAGATACTCACTAAAAAGTAACCCGATGTGAGAAAGCTATTCAGGATAAATAGACGTAGCGGAAAAAAATCTGAAGTTGCTGCTCCGGTACTTAATAATAAATATCCCAACAGCCAAGTAAGTGCCAAAGTAATAGACAGGCGACTAATAGCAAGTTGTTCCCGACTCCCCTGGCCACGATAAAGAGTCCATAAAGATGGAAAAAAGCCGATAATCGGAATCAAATATAAAAGCAACTGGGTTTTCGGGATTGGGGATTGGAGATTGGGAGGAGACAAAGGAGAGACTTCTTCAAGAATTCTTCCTTGTCCCTGCTCCCCAGTCCCCAGTCCCAAGTCCCCAGTCGCCTTTGGTTCAAAATTCTCCATGCGTTTTAGTCTAACTCCTAAACTAGAAGGATGAATAAGACTCATATAGTTAGAGATAATAAGCTGTAAAGAAAGATTTAACTTAGTTCTATCCAGCAATCAGCTCAAAATGCAGACACGCAAGCTACTCGACTGGTGGCAAACATTCACACCAATAGCGCGAATCGGGGCGATCGCGTTATTCGTTCCGCTGCTAGTTCTAAATGGTTGGGCACTTTCGGTCTTTTTTAATTATTTCCATTCTCTCATAGTCATTTTAGTCGGAGCCTCAGTCCTAGCATTTCTGCTCAACTACCCCGTGAGTTGGCTGGAACATCATGGTGCTAAACGAGATCAAGTTGCCATCCTAGTATTTCTCCTGGCTTTATCGATTTTATTGGCGTTGGGTGTGACACTTTTTCCGTTGGCCCTTACCCAAGCTCAACAACTGGTGGCTCGTTTGCCAGAATTGATCGACTCTGGACGCTCTCAGCTAATGATATTAAACCAAAAAGCTGAGACTTTTGGCTTACCGATTAACCTCGATGCTCTGGTAGTGCAAATCAACGATCGCGTCAAGGGACAACTGCAAGCGATCGCTGGACAAGTTTTAAATCTGGCGGTAGTTACAGTCACCAGTCTGCTAGATATCCTCTTGACGATGGTTTTGACTTTCTACCTTTTACAGCATGGCAGCGAACTCTGGGAAAGTTTAGTGGAATGGCTACCTTCTAAATTTCGCGATCCTTTCTCTAAAACAGTCCGCATGAGCTTTCAAAATTTCTTCATCACCCAGTTGATTTTATCTACCTGCATGGCCTCAGCCCTCATTCCTACCTTTTTGTGGCTGAAAGTGCCATTTGGTCTGCTATTCGGCTTAACTATTGGTCTGATGGCTCTTGTGCCCTTTGGTGGTTCTATAGGCATCGCCTTGACTACACTATTGGTAGCACTGCAAGATTTCTCAATGGGTGTGAGAGTGTTGATTGCAGCAGTAATTGTCCAGCAAATTCTCGAAAACTTAATTGCCCCCCGAATTTTAGGCAGTTTTACAGGTTTAAATCCAGTTTGGATTTTAATTTCAGTTTTAACAGGGGCAAGAATTGGCGGATTGTTGGGTGTAATTGTGGCAGTACCCACAGCAGTGGTGATTAAAACCGCTTTAAGTGCCTTGCGTCCTGGTGGCGAAGCGAACGACAGCGCTACTGGGGAAACTACAACAGTTGCAGCCAATGAGTCCTCAAAAACTGACCCTAAAAACAGTCTCAGTATTTCTGAAGCGACATTACCTTAAGGAGGCAGGAGGTTTCCTGCCTCTTCATTGTGGCTCAATGATGGAACCCATAAATAAAATGTTTCCCGTCTGATTATCCCTAATAGCACAAAAGAAGGGACGGTCAACAATCATTCGGAATGGTTCTGGTTCCTCCCTCAAAGATGTTGCTACTATTCCCACAGAAGTAGCCGCAGCCGCTTCAGTCCCTTCTTCATTCACTTCGACAAAAGTTTTATGCTTAACTTGGCTAATGGCAAAATTTTTACCCATACCAGAAAAATTGGCTTTGTTGCTAAAAGCCTCTTCCATGCCTAAACTTTTCAAAGCATCATTAAGTGTAACTTCGTAATCTGTTTTGAAGCGGGGTAGGCGGATAAACCCTTTTTGTTTGTTGAACTGAGTCATCCATTTTTCCCAGGTTTCAAAATTCAAGTTTTGATATAAGGCTTTGAGATTAGAGTTCTGTTTGGGCAGGAAGATATAAAAACTGGTTTTTCCATCTTTACCGTAAGGTAAACTAACTGCCTGAAATTCTTCGCTCTCATAATATCTATAGTCACCTTCTTGTGACATCATTGGGTATTGTCTTCGTCTGTTAGATGTAATGTAAAAAGGGTGTTGAGCAGTTTTATTTTTGTCAAATTCGTTACTCCAATTACCTTTAAAATATATGGCATTAATCAAAAACAATACTTGATTAGGTTCAATCTTTTCGACGATTTTAGTGATTTTCCCCTTAGTATTTTCTTTTACCCAGTTATTTATAATGTTAGATGCGGCGGCATCTTTAAAGTTTAAATTGCTAATCTTAGCTTGATAGAAATCCTGGGTTCTCTTAAGAAAGTCTGGTGCAAAGCTAACATCTTGATTTGCCCAAAGCGAGTTAGCAATACTCAGTTGTACTTTCGTATCTGGATTTTCTAAAAGCTGCTTTAATACCGCCGCGTAAGAAGAATTAATTTCTGGTAGATTCATCCCCTGTAATTCCAGGGTTTTTGCCATTGCTTGTTGAGTCGAGCCGCTAGCGCCATTGTAGGTCATAGCAAGGGCGCTAGCGACACTCAAAGGTGAGATAAAAACATTCCTCTCACCCGTATCATCTTTCAGAACTTGTGAAAACAGCTTGAAGCCAAACTTATTGCTAGACTCAACTATTTTTGTATTAGTATTGACTGTTTTTTTTTGCAATGGAGTTTCTGGCTGGGGTAAACTAGATTGGGCGAGGGCACTTTTGTTACTCTCTACTTGAGAACACCCTAATACACTGAATAGAACAACACTTGCAGCTGCCAGAGCATAACGTCTGCCTAGACTAACACCGTAACGTCTTTGCAGAAAATTTTCTTTTGCATCGCTAAACTTTTGCCGATTCATTCTGCTACCTCACTTGCCAAAGATTCCCGATCTGTGCTCATGGTTGACGCAGGCGCTGTGTCAATGATTAACTATTGCATTTACTCCAATAGAAAATTAGACTGTTACAGTTTTTGTAACAGCGAGTTAATGGCTCAGAGGAATTAAACACAGCTTATTAAAGCTGCTAATTCTTAATTGAGGCGACTATGCAGACAAATTATGGAAAATCTCGCTTTTGAGGAAATTTTCTATTTATGAATAACAGTATTGTAGACTACCTAATCACAAAATAACCACTTGTATTAGGTTTTTATAGATATAGGACTTACGTAAAACTAAACGCGGTAGGGGTAATTCGTGAATTACCCCTACCTGAAAATCTTTCTTTTCGGCTATTGTTTTCGTAAGTCATGAGATAAAATAACGTTTTTTAGTTGCATGAAATACAGAAATTTCATAGGGACACACAGCTATGCGCCCCGATAAAATAGTGTTGTTAAAATAAATGAAAACGCTGTAAGTTGACACAGATAAAAGTTGTGTGTCGCTATAGGAATCATATTTGATTTTTGAAAAAATATAAGTATTTGTAGGGTGTGTTAGACGGAACGTCGTAACGCACCATCCCAAGCTGATGGTGCCGTACTCTCCCTGCTAACGCACCCTACGTAAGATTTAAAAAATCAAATACTAGTCCTATATTTTAATTTATAGGTACACTCCACCAAGCTAAACTATAAGGTTGAGTCGCTTCATTTATCTTTTGACGAAACTGGACGCGGATTTTGTAATTGCCTGTAGCAGCAACGGGGCAGAAAATATGTTCTACACTATCAATTTGGCTAATTGAGGAGCAAACAGCACCAGCATCTGAATTTTGAGCATCAGCTTTTACTAAGTATAGGTCGAGATTATTTAAGCCGCGATCGCGAAAATTTTCACCCACGTCATATTGCTGGTTTTTATTTTTATCGTTGAGTTCCACCACTCGATCCCAACTCAAGGTAACAGCAACAAAACTCCCCTGCTTTAATGGTTTTGCTAACACATAGTCAACAGATGCTCCAACAGTGACTGTGCCATAATCCCAACCAATAGCTGGTACAGTTGCTGATGGCTGCCATTGACCAGCACTAAATTGCTCATAAGCGCGAAATGCGTTCAAATGACCCGCTCCCATTTGAGCATCCAAAGGAATCTTTGGATCTTTATAAGCATCAGAATCTAGCCAGTTTTGATTTTGTTTATCAATTAGCGTCCGGCTCATTCCTAACCGCAAGCCATCACCGCTATCTTGAATTTTGTCTGCTGAATTCAGCAATACAGCTTTCATTACTTGATGATGCCGAGAATCGATGCTCCAGTGGGGTTGTTTTGTCCGTATCTGTCGGTCAGCAAATTCCTGCAATAGAGCAACAGTAGCCGTAACTTGAGGCGCTGCAAAACTCGTACCCGTAACCTTATTCAATTTGCCATCTGGATTGAGCAAAGGAATATTATTCCCAGGAGCAACTAAACTGATAGCACGACGGCCACCAAGATCGAATTCCCTTCCAGCAAGCCTTCCACTCACTCCTTGGTTAGCGCCCGCCAGATTAGCCACATCTACTTTGTTAAAAACTCCCCCTCTACTGGATGAAAAAGCCACGTTCATTCCGTTAAAATTATCTGTAGGAATGGGAATACCGCCCTTACCTTGGTTGCCTGCGATCGCATACAAAACATCATGAACACGGCTAGACCAGTCAACACATAAAGTTAGCAAAGCATTGCCGTCTAAAACAGCCTCTGGTCTAGGATCGCGGCTCAGAGGTTCGCCAAAGCTAAAGTTAATGGCACGGACATCGCCACCATTTTGTAGCGCTATGTGCTGGGCCGATAAACACTCTTCTGGCTGACCCATATTTTTAGTGGAACCCACCGCAGACGAATACAGTCGCGCTCCTGGAGCAACTCCCGGCAAAGCTTTGTCTTGGCTTACCATCATACCAGCAACGTTGTAGGCGTGGGGATCAACACCAGTATTTGATTTAGCTGGCCCATTACGTAAGAATACTGCCGCTAAAGATATGGCGCGATTTTTAGACACTGCCTTATCCCACCCAAACATTCCCGGTCGGCCAATTTCCACTTGACCAATAGCAATTTTACGACCGATTAAATTATAAGGAGCTTGGTGTAGCTTCAGAGCATCAATGCCGTTAGTTCCCAGAGCAGATTCTAAAGCTGAAGCAATTACCGGCGCACTCAAACAAGAAGCACTTAATCCCCAAATTATCCAGGTTAGTTTTTTAGTCATTAGTTATTAGTCATTGGTCATTAGTCATTGGACATTGGACATTAGTCATTGGACATTGGTCATTGGGCATTGGACATTGGGCATTGGGCATTGGGCATTGGTTATTTTCCCCCTACTCCCCACTCTCAAAAAAGCCGGGATCAAAGTTATGAGTCTTGCTCAATGTTTTGTTACAATGCGTACAGACGAGGACGCTTAAAAATCCACTAGCCATGACCCAAAACCTATCTCAAAAGCCCATTGTAATTTCTCCATCCATCCTATCAGCCGATTTTAGTCGTCTGGGTGACGAAATTCGTGCCGTAGATGCGGCCGGAGCAGATTGGATTCATGTTGATGTAATGGACGGTCGTTTTGTACCTAATATTACGATAGGCCCTCTGATTGTGGAGGCGATTCGTCCGGTTACAGCCAAGCCACTGGATGTCCACTTGATGATTGTGGAACCAGAAAAGTATGTAGAAGGATTTGCTAAGGCGGGTGCCGATATTATCTCCGTACACTGCGAACATAATGCTTCTCCACACCTACACCGTACTTTGGGTCAAATTAAAGAGCTTGGTAAGAAAGCTGGAGTTGTACTTAATCCTGGTAGCCCTCTAGAGCTAATTGAATACGTTCTAGATTTGTGCGATTTAGTACTGATTATGAGCGTCAACCCTGGTTTTGGTGGTCAAAGCTTTATCCCTGGTGTGTTACCAAAAATCCGCAAGCTGCGTCAAATGTGTGATGAACGCGGTCTTGACCCTTGGATTGAAGTGGATGGGGGACTGAAAGCAAATAATACTTGGCAAGTTTTGGAAGCGGGAGCTAATGCAGTTGTCGCTGGTTCAGCTGTATTTAACGCTAAGAATTATGCTGAGGCGATTACATCAATTCGCAACAGCAAGCGTCCTACCCCTGAATTAGCCAAGGTTTAATTCATTTTTAGATTAACCATTCTCTACAAAAAGTAGGGTGGGCAAATTGCTCACCCTATTTTTATTCACACATAAAAAACTGGAAGCTATTCAAATTTTGAACTTCCAGTAGTTGTTATATAAATTGAAAATTTAGAAAGCAGAGATAATCCAGGTTGGGAGGACTAGGATTAGAATAGTTGAAAGAGAAGCGTATGACCTACTAGTTCCACCAGCCACGACAACGATTTCACCGTAACTTTTCTGTTTCTGTTCTTGTTATTGGTGTTAAGCGTTTGCTTTATTAACTAAAGCAACACCAACCACAGGATAGAAAGTTTTATAAGCATTACTCCCATTGTCTGCAGTCAATGAAAGCTGTGTAAGATTTGGATTGGGGAAATCCACCTGCCCAAATTCTCTTTGCTCAGACTTCCTCAGAAAAAGAACCACCAGTAGCAACGGTTGAATCGTTTGTCTTGGTATAGGAGTTATTTTCTCCATGAAATACTGACTACTTTTGTAATCAGTTTGATTTATTTCATAGTCAGAACTAATCATTGATTTTATTTTTTAAACTTAACTTCTTTGCCGCCAATCACCTCTATTTGTATTGAAGTTGTAGTTGTTATTAGTTTACCAATGTTGTAAGTATATATATTGCCATTTTGGCAGATTTTTGCAAAAAAATATCAAATTAATCACTGCGATCGAAAACCTACCATGCTATAAAGTTTAAACTCGCATGGTAGGCTCTCAGACACTTAATCAAGTCTAGAGCAGAATCTCTTGATTCCAAATTGTTTTTAATTGACCCCACAACGTTTCAAGGAAATATCTTGATTAACTTCTGGTTTTAATGACGATTTCCTTGATTGATTTTCGTTAATTGGCTGTCCCAATCTTTGGTCTAAACCACCACGCATTTCTGTTTTTTGCTTTCCAACTACTTCAAGATAAGCAGGTCTTGAATCATTAGCGTGTTTCAGCATTTTTAGATTTTCACTTTGCTGTTGTTTTATTCTGTTGGCTTGAGAGTTTTCTTTCAGTAATCGATTGTAGGTACGGTACGGAATGTAATGGAGAGGATTATAACCAGCAAAACGTAGCATTAAAACACATGCCCAAGAGTACTTTCCAGCAATAATTGCTTCAACTACTTTATCAAATTGTTGAGCCTTCACTGTTGTATCTAAGTTACTACTAATACCAGCAATGTCTTGATTCATCATAGTGTTTAGTTATCTTGGATGAAGTAAACTAGTTATCTTTCTACGATTATTGGCGTTTCAATTAAGGCTTACAAACTGCACTAACCTTTTTGCAGTTGTTAAATCGCTTTCGGGAAATTATCAGCAATTTGGCGGTGTTGGATGTTGACGTGAGATAAAAACCCATCAATCAACAGATGCGTACATAACTTTCCCAAACTCTGATTAGCTCCCGCAGCTTTGAGCGGTAAAGATACAGGCTGAAACTTCTCTGCTGTTTGAGCTTTATCTTGGCGCAGTTAAGCAGAGTTTTAGTGATTTTGGCTGATAACTCCCCTAGTAAACTAGTTTTGGCAAGAGCTAGCTTGTAGTAGGGATACAAATTATATAGATTCATTGCTGAACTGTCCCCTTGGCTTGAGGTTTCGACTGCATTTGACCTGATGATTTTTTTCATGAACTAACCTTTAATTAAAAACAATCAAGTTTTTAATTAAGTTTGTTGGCTGCTCAGTCCTAATTATCCAGATTCCCTCCGATTAATTGAGGAAATTTTGCTTAGAGCTTGTTAGTAAGTGAAAGGTAAAAATTTATCTTTTGTCTTCTCCTTTGACTGGTAGGACAAAAGTCTCAGCATAGCTCTTGGTAGATGTAGTTTTTTCCTCTGAAACTTTATTGACTCCTAATTCAATAAATTTCCTCTGTTAAAACGCCTGTATTTCTTACTACTGCTTAATTAAGCAATTTCCGGCAATTTTTTATATTTTTTCGATTAGTGGAAAAAATTTATTTATCTTTGAGCTTTAACAATGTCATTCGTATATATACTATTTTTTGTCGTTAATGTCATCTACTAAGTTAGTAGATTTCTAAGTTAAATTTACTGAATGTATTTAGATATGTACTTGCATATTGTGCAACTTTTAATTTTGTCCTCCTTTGCGAATTTATGAGGGGTCTGACCCCCCACACAATCTCAATTTAAACCCTTTATTATTGTCGAGTCACTAAAAAATACTACCATTAACTATGATCTAAAACAACTTCTCAAAATAGTAAAAGCTAAATAAAAAAACGTTCACAACCAGGTGATTGAACATATTTTTTTAATAAGTTCAATTAGATAATGATATTTGTTATCCTTATATTTCTTGATTTTCAAGAACTACAGCTTCAGCTTACCTAAATAAACTTGCTGTAAAGTGCTTGTGAATATCTCATGATTATCAGCTAGTAATCATAGATAGCCTAGTTTGGAAAAAACTTACTGGTTAACGATAATATAGATAACTATTTTTAATTATCATCAATTGAATAAACTAATAAATATATAACCGATAGTTATATATATAAAATATTAGGAAATTTAGTAATAGAGATAAAGCCGATTAACATATAAAACTCTTAAGTTCATTCAGCAGTAAATTTTATGTGTCTTAATATTAAAAAAATTATAAAGTTGAGACTAAGGATGTTGCGGCAGTTAGGCTAAATACTAATAAAAACCGCCCATTGACATGAGTTAGTGATGAGTGCCTTGCTCAACAAGAATACCTCGGTCTAGAACAAAGATATAGTCGGCATAGAGTAGTCTGGAGTTCTCAATCCTTCAACTCTTACCATTACTAAAATTTTCCTTCGCTTCCGGAAACACTCGGAAAATAAAATCACCAATCTAGACTCTGCTTTCTCAGATTAAAGATAGGCTAAATTTGGCAACACTTCTGCATATATACAATACTATAGCGGTTCTCATTTGGATGTAATCTAGAGCTAACCCCCAGCCCCTTCCCTTGCAGGAAAGGAGAGTAAGATTTAAAGCATCTCTCCTTTTAAGAAAGAGGTTTAGAGAGGTAAAAGTGTATTACATCCAAATGAGAACCGTTTTGATAGCTTATCAATGAATAACTAAGTAAATTCCCCAGATTGCCATTGCTCGTAAGTAAGTGCTAGCGCGGAAAGTACTAGTTGCGGTGATAGCTTCAGGGGTGCGAAATTGGAGACCATTGTTATAAATTTGCTGCACTACAGCTTGTGTTAACCTCAAGGCTTCATTCTTCATTCCCATTTGCACAAGAAAAGCCGCTAGCCCAAAGTTTATCCCTGTCCAAACTTCCAGGGGATGAGTAGCTTTAGGGTTTTCTGGTGAACCGTCAGGACGAACACCATTAGCAGCACCAAACTCACCATTGCAGAATTTCAAAAAGCACGCATCATAAACAGTTTTCAGGGCAGAAAGGGCGCGATCGCTCGGTACAATATCTGGTAAGTCCAGCAGTCGGGCGTAAAATTGTCCGCACAACTGATCTGCCATTACCACATCGGAACCACTTTCACTATCGAGTTTGTAATATTGCCCATTCCAGAGTTTTTCATCGTATATGGGGCGAGATTTTGCCAACAAAGCTTGATAGATGGATTTTTTAACTACTAAGTCCCCTAGATTCACAAGGTTTCTCTCGAATAAAACCTCACTAATAGCGATCGCAGCCTCTAGCGCCGCTAACCACAACCCACCACAATAGGCGCTGACACCCTGTAACCGCCAATCATCAAAGGTTTGATCGGGCGCACCAGAATTTTCAGGAATCCCATCGCCATCAAGATCAAAAGTTTTTAGGTAATCGAGGGTTTGAACGATCGCAGGCCAGCAATCTGCTAAGAATTCTACATCGTCAGCACCTGTGAGCAAAAAATCACGGTATACTTGCAAGACAAAATCACTACCTAAATCTTTCCATAAATTGCAGTCTTGATAGCTGGTGTAATTGGTTTTTTGCCAAACGTGTTCATTCGGTGCGCCTAAATCGTGGGGTGTTGCACCTGCAACTTTGCGAACTGCAATCGGGCTTTCTGCCTTAATTGTCATGTAATAGCCGATTATCCGGGGTGTATCATCACCTTGAGGAATCGCCCGTGCAAATGCCCTCATCACCGATTTTTCCAGTTCGGGAAACAGCATCAGCAGTCCAAAAGAGCCGTATAATCGCACATCTAGACTTTCATACCATCGGTAATCTAGACACTCCAGCACCGCAAACTGACCGATGGGGTCAAGTTCTGATGCTGCACTCCAGAGAGTACCGCCGCTAGTGAGGTCATAAAGCTCATTAAATAGAGCCATTTTAAACCAGTTGGGTAAATCTTCCCGGTCGAGAATGGGTTGTTGCCAAGTTTGAATTTGCGATCGCCAACTTTGGTATTCTTGTAGCGCAGTAGATGCGATCGCCCAAGCATTATTTCCACTTCGATCAAAAAAGTCTGTATATCTGCGATAATAGTTGACTCCGGCGGCAAATTCTGTAATGGGCAAATCCCAAGCGAGGACAAAGGGGATTTCCAGAGTTTCACCTGGTTGGAGAGTGAAACGGAGTGCGATCGCAGCCCCTAACTGTTCACCTTCTGCTACTGGATTTGTATCTATATAATTGGGCAAAGAACCATCTTTCGCAAAGCTTTGCCACACCTCCTCACCCGTTCCTTCAGGATTCCAGCGAGTTTGGTGAAATACTTCCACTTGGGGATGCTTCAGTGTGGCAATACACCAAGTTCCGTCACCTTCTTGCAAAGGTTCATCACTACCAACCCGACTTAAAACACAGCCAAACTGTTGTGTATTTTCAACTATTTGGTTATAGTTACCTTGACTTTCGCCCCAGCGTGGTTGGTATTCGTAAACTGGACTACCATCATCACGCACCCGCACTTGGGGAGATTTCAGGGCATTAGTAAACCAGCCTACCATATTTTGCCAAGTGAGCATGATGCTGAGAGTGATTGGTGCATCTGTGGGGTTGTGGGCATTCCAGAGGAATATTGCCACAGGGTAGCTAGTTTCTTGATAATTACCTGCCCAAACTGGTGAAAATTGCTCACAAGTCAACTGTGCTTGGAATACATTTTCATACACAAACCAGCTACGTGGATATAGTGCGTGATAATTTCCTGTCCCCTCTGCAAGTGTCGGATACCATTGCCAAGCTTTGAGAGTGCCATCATCAGGCGCTTGGGTAGATAAAGCGTAGGCTTGGGAAGATGTGCTATTCGATTCAAACACACTGAATTGACAAGCAGGAATGTTTTTGAAGGTATGTTCACCACCATCGATGTGCCACAGGTTAAAATCTCCCCGTGAAGAACGACCGATGCAACCTGCACCAAAGCCGCCTAGAGGCATACCATGCCAAGGGCCATCATCGATATTACTTTCATAGCGGACGGTATAAGGTTTTTCCCAGCCTAAACCGATAGGACGGCTCCAAGTGCAAGAGGGAATTTTCGGAGAAAGTTGATTTGTCATCGCCTAATGTTACAGCGTGCAGTTACGTCAATGAAGACTAGCGCGATGTGTGATTTTTCTCAAGGGGCACAACGATGTAGGGGCAGGGCATTGCCGTTCCCCTACGTTAGATAGAAATCTTCAGGTTAATATAAACACAATTTACAAATAACCGTACTTAAAAATTAATGCCTTACGACCCGCGAATACATCACCGTCGTTCTATTCGCCTAAAAGAACATGACTACAGTCAACCAGGAGCCTATTTTATTACGCTTTGTACGCAGGGGCGGCAATGTTTATTTGGCAATGTGGTCAAAGGCAAAATGCAATTAAATTATTTAGGTCATATTGCCTTCAACTGCTGGGAGGCAATTCCCGATCATTTTCCGCACATTGAATTAGATACTTTTGTGGTAATGCCTAATCATCTACATGGGGTATTAGTGATTATTGACACGTCTGTAGGGGCACGGCAATGCCGTGCCCCTACAACAGAACGGCAATGCCGTGCCTCTACAACAGAACAATTTGGCAAACCCGTGTGCGGTTCTATTTCAACCGTGATTCGCAGCTATAAAAGCGCTGTCAGCAAAAGTATTAATATTATTTGGCACACCAAGGGGCAATCAATCTGGCAACGCAATTTTTACGAACACATTAGCCGAGATCAAAAACCTTTGGATCGCATCCGACAATATATCCTAGACAATCCTCAGAGGTGGGCAGATGATCCAGAAAATCCACAGCATAATCCTGATGATTGCGAATTCCTATTCGATATACCTTTCTGATTCATTGTAGGGGCACGGCATTGCCGTGCCCCTACCTCGTTAAAGCACGGCATTGCTGTGCCCCTACTTGGTAATCTTTGTTGGTGTCATTGAAATTCAAATTGTATATGTGGGAACTCTAAGAGTAAGCCACATACCGGAGACTAATTTTTATGTCCACAGCCCCAATTAGTGCAACACTAGCGCAATCAGAAAGAGATGCTGTGTTGCAAGCGATCGCTACAATTAAAGAAAAGCTACCATTTTTGATTGATTTAACTAACGAGGAACGGAAAGGTTTACCCAAGATGGGAGATAAAAGCCGCGCCTTTGTAAGCAAAGCATTAGAGGTGGCGACACAGAACCCAGAGTTTTTACCGCGATCGTTTGACCTGGATGAAATGCGGAAGGATGTACAATTGTTTGAGGCGTTGTATCCAGTATTGCTGTCTCTGTCACAATTCCATGAATTGGTGGATGATACATTTTTAGCAGTGGGTAGTGAAGCCTATGCAGCCGCGTTGCAGGTGTATACTTATGCCAAAGCTAGTGGACAAGGCGCTGGTTTAGAGACAGTAGTTGAGGAAATGGGGCAACGCTTCGCCCGTAAATCTCGGAAAGTCAAGCCTCAAGCAGCAGCGTTGTAGAAAATAGCTCGGCGATCGCACTTCTAATACCAATTCACGAAAATCCTGATACATATAGATTTCTTGTAGGGGCATGGCATTGCCATGCCCCTACCAAACTATTTGTATCATTATTAAACTGAAATACTACAAGGTGCAATGTTAAGGTTCAGAACTCGAATGTTGGAGTAAATTGCTCGGCGTTCCGAGTTCTGAACTCGAAGCTTCACCCTCTGAACACAAAATTTCGAGATGAGAACACGAAACTTCGTGCTTTGAACAGCAACATCCGAGATCCAAAGGCGATCGCTCTCCCTTTTAACTCGGAACTTCGTGCTTTGAACAGCAACGTCCGAGATCCAAGAGTGAATCATGGTGAGTTGAGCGCGTAGAGTTATGGTTTTTTCTGCGCCAAGTTATACTTAACCTCAATTTCAAAGTTACTCTCAGCCGAACCCTCAGTTAAAAAGGGAATGCCAGTTTTACCACCCAGCTTGATGCCAAATTTAACTGTTATCTCCTCAGCGTCAGGTAAATTCTTGAATGCACCAACCGCTAACTTGGCATAATCACGAACTTTGTTTTGAAAATCTCTGATATTAACCGTAGGTAAACCATCACGGTATCCCGGTTCCTCTTCTTCTGGAACGTCTGCGGCTGTGTTTGATTCCACATAGATTTCGTACTCTCGATCATCTTCTTTGACAATCAGGCGTTGCACTTGTGACATTAGTAGCCTCAGTTAATGTTTGAGTTGTTACTCTTGTAATATTACGTAAAAACAGATACCTGATTAGACGCTATGCCTCGATATGCCCTGGTGATTGGCATTGCTAAGTATGACAATTTGACAAACTTACCAAAAGCTGTCAACGATGCAGAAAAAATAGCAGAGTTGCTGCGTGAACTTGGTAGGTTTGATGTTCAGCCGTTACCGGGTAAGCTAATCGAGGGTGAAAATCGCTGGCAAGTCACACCGGATAAAAAGTTAATTGGTAAAGAACTCGGTCAAACACTGAGAACATTTCTGCTGGAGAAGGCCAAAGGTAGTGATGCACTGATTTATTTTGCCGGACATGGCTTTGAAGCACTCAGCAACACAGGTGAAGCTAAAGGGTATTTGGCAACATCGGATTGTAATAAAGTAGATGGACAGAATGCGATCGCCTTTGATGACCTCAACACTTTAATTGGTAAATCTCAACTCAGCAGCTTAGTAGTATTGCTGGATTGCTGCTATGCGGGGTCTTTTCTGGAGAGGAGTTTTATCAAGTCTGGTTTCTCCGTTTTCAACAGCAAACAAGACTACAGCTTAATTACAGCCTCTCGTGCCTTTGAAAGAGCGCGTGAAGATGACGAAGGTGGAATTTTCACCAAAGCAATTCTCAAAGGACTTGCTGAGGATAAAGCTGATGAAGCAACCGGGGAAATTAATGTCAATGACTTGATGAGCTTCATTTCACGAGAACTCAAGCAGAGTGGACAAGAACCTATTTACATGGGCGGTGGTAGGTCAATTCCTTTGGTTTGGTATCCACCCAAGAAATTAGTAGTTATTACAAAAGTACTTGACGAATGTCCCTATCGGGGCTTAGAAGCTTTTGACAAGCAACACGCAAAATTCTTTTTTGGTCGTCAAAAAGTAGTTAACCATATTCAACAGAAACTCGACTTGGCGAAATTTGTCCCGATCATTGGCGCATCGGGGAGTGGCAAATCTTCAGTAGTGCGGGCGGGTTTGATTCCACAATTAGATGATAGTGAGTGGCAAGTCTTAGAACCAATTAAACCAGGATTTGAACCTTTAATTAAGTTGCGTGGAGCTTTTCAACAATTTTTTCCAGGGGCTAGAAAAGAGAAGCAACTGAAGGATTTAATTGACAATGAGCAGAATAATTTATCTGCAATTCTCGAAAATCTTCCTAGTTCAGTAAAACTTTTATTGGTAGTGGATCAGTTTGAGGAAGTATTTACTGGCGGTGCTAGTCAGCAAGAAAAGCAGAGATTTATTGACTTACTGACTCAGGTAGTAGAGATTACCGATTCGCGGTTAGCAGTTGTGATTACTATGCGGGCGGATTTTCTCGAACCCTGTTTGCAATATCCCTCCCTGACTCAGTTAATTCAAACCCAGGCTGTTTATATGCCACCTTTAACCGGAGTTGATTTAAAGGACACGATCGCCGAACCAGCCAAACTTCAAGGTCATAGTGTTGAAGAAGGGCTACTACTGAAGATTTTTGAAGATGTGAAACAAGAACCAGGGTTTTTGCCTCTGTTGGAGTTTGCTTTAACCAAACTCTGGGAAAAACGCGATCGCAATCAACATCAACTCACCCTAGAAGAATATGAAAAATTGGGAGAATTAACAGGGGCGTTGAATCTCCATGCAGAAAATGTTTATCTTTACCAAAATTATGAGGAGGAATCCCCAACCCAAGAACGCACTCAGCAGGAAAAAGAATGGATTGAGCGAATTTTTCTGCGCTTAGTACGAACGGGAGAGGCGGAAAAAGACACCCGACAGCGCCAACCAAAAGCCACACTATTAAATATTGCAGGTGATGACGCCAATCAGCAGCAACAACTTAGTGAGTTACTAGATGGGGAAGCGGGATTAGTTAAGGGACGCTTGTTGGTTACAGGGAAAGATGAACAAGGAAAAGCTTGGATTGATTTAGCCCATGAAGCTTTAATTGAAAGTTGGCAGCAGTTTGCTTGGTGGCGACAACAAGACCGAGATTTGCGGCGGTTGAGTCAAAGGTTAAAAGATACGCGGCTGGAATGGGTGAACAAAAGGCAGGATGACAAATATTTAATGCAAGGGGGATTGCTGGCGGAAGTGAGGGATAGCTGGCAACAATTGCAGCCCCATTTACAATCACCCCAAGAAGATGAGGATTTTTACCAGCGCAGCGATGCCCACGAAAAAGACCGCATTGCCGAACTGGAAACGGCACTCACTGAATCACGATTGCGAGAGAAAGCTACGAGGGTAGACAATTTATTGACAGTCCAACCCCTAGAAAGTCTAGTTTTGGCAATTCAAGCTATGGGTGAGAATCTGGATAAACTACCCCAGCAGATTCTCGCACCAGTTCAGAACAGCTTGAATAAAGTGACAAATAAAGCAATAGTCTCCATTCCCTTTCATGGTCATGAGTATTATGTCAGGTCTGTCGCCATTAGCAGCAATGGGCAGACGATTGTCAGTGGCGGTCGTGACGGCACAGTGCGGTTGTGGAACCGCCAAGGTCAGTCTTTAGCTGAACCTTTGCTTGGTCATAAAGGTGATGTCAGTTCTGTGGCCATCAGCAGCGATGGGCAGACGATTGTCAGTGGCGGTAGTGACGGTACAGTAAGGTTGTGGAACCTGCAAGGTCTTCCCTTAGCTGAACCTTTGCATGGTCATAGCAATGTTGTCACTTCTGTGGCCATAAGTGACGATGGGCAGACGATTGTCAGTGGTGGTGAAGACAGGACAGTACGATTGTGGAACCGCCAAGGTCAGTCCTTACCTGAACCATTGTGTGGTCATGAACGTGTTGTCACTTCTGTAGCCATCAGCGGCGATGGGCAGACGATTGTCAGTGGCGGTCGTGACGGCACAGTGAGATTGTGGAACCACCAAGGTCAGTCCTTACCTGAACCATTAGGCGATCATGAACGTGTTGTCTATTCTGTCGCCATCAGCGGCGATGGGCAGACAATTGTCAGTGGCGGTCGTGACGGTACAGTGCGGTTGTGGAACCGCCAAGGTCAGTCCTTAGCTGAACCACTGCGTGGTCATAGCAATTTTGTCACTTCTGTAGCCATCAGCGGCGATGGGCAGACAATTGTCAGTGGCGGTCGTGACGGCACAGTGAGATTGTGGAACCGCCAAGGTCAGTCTTTAGCTGAACCTTTGCGTGGTCATGAAGATGATGTCAGTTCTGTTGCCATCAGCAGCGATGGGCAGACGATTGTCAGTGGTGGTCGTGACGGTATAGTGCAGTTGTGGAACCTGCAAGGTCTTCCCTTAGCCGAATCATTCCGTAATCATGAGGGTTGGGTTACTTCTGTGGCCATCAGCGGCGATGGGCAGACGATTGTCAGTGGCGGTCGTGACGGCACAGTGCGGTTGTGGAACCGCCAAGGTCAGTTCTTGACTGAACCTTTGCGTGGTCATCAGGGTATTGTCAATTCTGTCGCCATTAGCAGCGATAGACAGACGATTGTCAGTGGCGGGCGTGACGGCACAGTGCAGTTATGGAATTTGCAAGGTCAGTCCTTAGCTGAACCTTTGCGTGGTCATGAAGGTTCTATCCATTCTGTCGCTATCAGCGGCAACGGGCAGACGATTGTCAGTGGCGGTCGTGACGGCACAGTGAGGTTGTGGAACCTGCAAGGTCTTCCCTTAGCTGAACCTTTGCGTGGTCATGAAGGTTCTATTCATTCTGTGGAAATCAGCGGCGATGGGCAGACGATTGTCAGTGGCGGTAGTGACAACACAGTGCGGTTGTGGAACCTGCAAGGTCTTCCCTTAGCTGAACCTTTGCGTGGTCATGAACGTTATGTCTATTCTGTCGCCATCAGCAGCGATGGGCAGACAATTGTCAGTGGTGGTAGTGACAGCACAGTGAGGTTGTGGAACCTGCAAGGTCAGTCCTTAGCTGAACCTTTGCGTGGTCATGAAGATTCTGTCTATTCTGTCGCCATCAGCGGCGATGGGCAGACGATTGTCAGTGTTGGTAAAGACAGCACAGTGAGATTGTGGAACCTGCAAGGCCAGTCCTTAACTGAACCTTTGCGTGGTCATGAAGGTTCTGTCTATTCTGTCGCCATCAGTGCCGATGGGCAGACGATTGTCAGTGGCGGTAAAGACGGCACAGTGCGGTTGTGGCGGGGTGGTTGGCGTGCATGGTTGCAAGTCTGTTGCAACAGGTTGCGCTACCATCCCATCTTCACCAATCCGCAAACTGAGGAAGCAAAAGCCGCTTGCGAAGTCTGCCGTAAATATGTTTGGAGTAAAGAACATGGGTAGGGGCACGGCAATGCCGTGCCCCTACAATGGTCTGTACTTATTATCTCCACCATTTAGGCTCAGAACTCCAGTTTTCACCTTCAGAACTCGGAACTTCGACCTCTGAACTCGGAACTTCGACCTTTGAACTCGGAACTTCGACCTTTGAACCCGGAACTTCGACCTCTGAACTCGGAACTTTGACCTTTGAACTCGGAACTTCGACCTCTGAACTCGGAACTTCGACCTTTGAACTCGGAACTTTGACCTCTGAACTCGGAAGTTCATGCTCAGAACAGCAACATCCGAGATCCCAGGCTCAATCATGCTGAGTGAAGGGCGATTATTAATAGTCAATCCATAATTAACAGATACATGATTACAATCACTTAGAGGATGTTTGAAAAGTATTTAGCTGTGATTTTAGGCACTTATCGATCCCCCCTAACCCCCCTTAAAAAAGGGGGGAACCGAAATCAAAGTCCCCCTTTTTAAGAGGGATTTAGGGGGATCTAGAACGTTTTGCTACCTACAATAGGACTTTTCAAACAATCACCAATCCAACTCCTCATCGCATTCTTGGATCGGAGTTGCTAGCCCTTCTTTGATAGATTCTCCCATTCCAGGTATAGATAACAAGTAAAGAGTCTCCTGAATTGCAGACCAGTCTTTTTCCGCCAGCAGAATCGCATTACCGCGATCGCCCTGAATGATCACAGGCTTACCCTGCTCTGCAACTTGGTCTATCAGTTCTTGTAAATTATTTTGAGCATCGTTGACAGGAAGCGAAGACATCATGCTTTTTTAGCTGACGATAACTTTACTTTAGTTTATCTACAAACTTATGCAAGTAAGTAGGGAGCATCGCTTTGATCATCAAAAATGCCATTGCTTGGTGTCTAATGGTACGTCTACGCTTACCCTGAGAACTCGGATATTCTAAACTGGAACTACATTGTTTGCGATCGCTGATGGCACAAATCACATTTACAGCTATTTTCAGTAAATAGACCACGCAGTAGGGGCACAGCAATGCTGTGCCCCTACTAGAAATTAGATAGGAGGTAAACAATAATGCTACGAACCATTGAAGGAATTTATAAAAACGGCAAAATCGAACTAGCCCAAACACCACAAGGTATTAGTGAAAGCAGAGTTTTTGTTACTTTCTTAGAAACAAAACCCACGACTTGGCCAGAAACAATTATGCAACATCAAGGTGTAGTAGAAAGTATCATTTTTGAGTCCTACAGAGACGAACTGCTACCACCTAACGAAATCGAGTTGTAATCATGGGTTAGTTACGCGATCGCACCTTTAGTTTGGCTGCCACGGAATGTATCGGAAATGGGGCTTTAGACTATTAATTGTATTCTTGGGGCTGTGGCTACTCCTGGATCTGGGTTCCCGCCTGGGAGCAGAGATTTTTTGGTTTCAGGAAGTCGGCTACCTCCAAGTTTTTCTTTTGAGGCTGTTGACTCGCGGTATTTTGTGGGTAGTCGTGGCTGGGGTAACTGCTGCCTATCTACTATTAAATCTGGCTCTAGCACAACGACTAAAATATTCCCAGTCTCTGAAGATTGAAGAAGTCAGGCGTGAGGAAGCAGAACTCACCAGTGAATTAACAAATTTTCTCAGCCCTAGTTATCCAAGACGCAACGAAACCCGGAGACTTCCGCCGCAACGCTTTAAAAAACTGAGATTGCGGGGGTTATTACCTCTAACTCTAGTACTGAGTTTGTTAATCGGGTTGATGCTGGTTCACTATGGTCAAATTGCTCTTTCTTACTGGCATTCTCCAGTTGATCGGGGTATTCTACCCATTCCTGCTCTATTTCGACCAGAGACAATCTGGCAACTCTTGAGGCAAATTGTCTCTCAAGTCTGGTATCTCGGTTTAATTGGGGGAGTAGCGATCGCAATCTTAATCTATCCCCAATTTTTACTCACTGCGATCGCAATTTTATTCTGTCCCATTTTTGCATTCATCCTATTCCAACACTGGCCAAAGGTGCTGCAATATTTCCACCCCACCCCTTTCAACACCACTGACCCTTTATTTGGTCGAGATATCAGCTTTTACATATTTTCTTTACCCGTTTGGGAACTGTTAGAACTTTGGCTGATGGGATTATGTTTGTATGGCTTCGTCGCCGTTACCCTCACTTATCTTTTGTCAGCAGACAGTTTGAGTCAGGGAATTTTCCCTGGTTTTTCGCCCCAGCAGCAGCGTCATTTATTCGGTATGGGTGGCTTGTTGATGCTGGTGGTGGCTTTAAGTTATTGGCAAAGTCGCTATGAACTCGTGTATTCTAGCCGGGGAGTAAGTTATGGTGCCAGCTATACGGATGTCACAGCCCAGTTGCCAGCTTACACCTTTTTGTGCTTTGTGGCTGTGGCGATCGCCTTTTACCTACTTTGGCGAACGTTTTTCTGGAAACCTAAATCTCAGCATCGTCTCTTAGTATTTTACAGTTTGGGGATTTATCTAGTACTAGTTGTAGCAGCTGACGTTGTTCTACCTACTATGGTGGAATATTTAATTGTCCAACCGAATGAGTTGCAGCGAGAGCAACCCTACATTCAGCGTACTATTGCCTTAACTCGCCAAGCATTCGATTTAGAAGCGATCGATGCCAAAGGCTTCAATCCTCAAGGAACACTGACTGAAGCTGATATTCAAAAAAATGACTTGACAATTCGGAATATTCGCCTTTGGGATCAGCGACCACTATTAGAAACTAACCGTCAACTACAACAAATTCGGCCGTATTATCGGTTTCCCGATGCCGATATCGATCGATATACTCTGAAAACAGATGTAACTTCACGCCAACCATTAGCGTCCCAAAAGTTACCAGAACCTAAGCAGGAAGCAATTGAACCAACAGAACGGCAACAAGTACTGATTGCTGCGCGAGAATTAGACTACAATGCTGTACCCCAGGAAGCTCAAACATGGGTTAACCGCCATTTAATTTATACCCACGGTTTCGGGTTTACTGTTAGCCCAGTTAATACAGTTGGGCCAGGTGGACTACCAGAATATTTTGTCAAAGATATTAGTGATGATAGTAGCGCTCTCACAACTTCCAGTAAAGCCATTCGTGAAAGTATTCCTATTGGGCAACCCCGAATTTATTACGGTGAAATAGCCAATACTTATGTAATGACTGGCACAAGAGTTAGAGAGTTAGACTACCCCAGTGGTAGTGACAATGTTTACAACTCTTACGATGGTCTGGGTGGCGTTGAAATCGGTTCAGCATGGCGACGCTGGTTATTTGCCATGCATTTGAAAGATTGGCAGATGGCGCTGACGCAAGACTTTTTACCAGAGACAAAATTGCTCCTGCGGCGAAATGTCAAGCAAAGAATTCAAGCGATCGCACCTTTTTTGAAATTTGATAGCGATCCCTATTTAGTAGCTGCTGTTGCTAATCAAGATTTCCCCAGTAATCCCAGTTATCTTTACTGGATTATTGATGCCTACACAACGAGCGATCGCTATCCCTACTCAGACACTGGTAGCGATGGGATCAACTACATTCGCAATTCTGTCAAAGTAGTGGTTGATGCCTACAACGGCAGTGTGAATTTTTATATTGCCGATTCCAGCGATCCGATAATTGCCACTTGGTCAGGGATATTTCCCCAAATGTTTAAACCGCTCAGTACAATGCCTGTTAATCTCCGCAGTCATACCCGCTATCCTGTGGACTTTTTCAAAATTCAATCTGAGCGGTTGATGACCTACCACATGACCGATCCCCAGGTATTTTACAATCGGGAAGACCAGTGGCAGATTCCTAATGAAATCTATGGCAGTGAACCCCGTCCTGTAGAGCCCTACTATTTGATTACTAGTCTACCCACTGCACCGGTTGTTGGCGCAGCCTCTGGTAGAGAAGAGTTTATTTTGCTTCTACCCTATACTCCCAGACAACGGACTAATTTAATCGCTTGGTTAGCGGCGCGATCGGATGGTGTTAATTACGGTAAGTTATTGTTATATACTTTTCCTAAAGAAAGACTGGTCTATGGGCCAGAGCAAATCGAAGCGCGGATTAACCAAGACCCAGTAATCTCTCAGCAAATTTCCCTCTGGAATCGCCAGGGCTCGAAAGCCATTCAAGGCAATCTATTAGTAATTCCTATTGAGCAATCGCTGCTGTATGTCGAGCCAATCTATTTAGAAGCTGCACAAAATAGCTTACCAACCTTGGTGCGGGTAGTAGTGGCTTACGAAAATCGAATTGTCATGGCCCAAACTTTAGAGCAAGCATTGCAGGCAATTTTTAAACCAGAAGTTACACCAGCCCCTGCAATTATCCGTCCTTTTGAAGAAGTTGCCCCACCAGGTTAAGGGATTATAAAAAACATAGTAGGCGACAGGGAGCGATTGCCATTAACAAAATTTATTACAACAGACATAGTTTAATAGTCCAACATAATGTAATAGACACTAAAAGTTAATGAACATGCTACAAAGTAACCAACTAGAGATCCGCCACATTAGTCCGAAAGTGAGGCAGTTGATTAAAATGTACGCCGATGTTAATAACTGTACGCAGTCTGAGATGCTGGAACGGATTATTTTGGAGTGGAACGCCCAACAAAGCGAGAGCGAAAGACCGCCAGGAGACGAAGATGAATAGCTTTCTGCCACAATCTTTAGTCTAATTGTAGCGAAAGTCTTTTATTAATTTGGTTCTCTAGCTCAAGAAGAATTTTTCAGAGATTGGGTCTTTTTTGAGGGATTGAATAAAATCCCTCAAAGTCATCATACTGCCCGTTAAGGTGAACTTAGGAGTACCATTTTGAGCAACGATTCTCACTTCACCGTCTTGGATCTGAATCTTATTTTTAATGCTATCCCATAGACTATCGAAGCTCTCATCATCTTTACAACCATCTGCTTCAATAAATCTTTGGTGTACTTCTGTTTTTAATGCTAGTGCTTCTGCTGCTTGAGTCCGCGCCTCAAAGTGCTTAACTACATCTTCATAAGCACTTTCCCTCAGAGTTTTGTTCTCAGCCTGAACTTGCTCTAACTGAGTTTTTATAGCTTGCAATTGGGATGCTAAAGCGGCTGATTTCTGGTATTCAAGTTTTAAGGCTTGCTTTGCATTGGCTAACAAGGTTTTATAATCTAGCTGATCTCGATCTTGATTTTTTTCGGATTGCATTTTTATCTCTCGATCAACAGATTTTAGGTGAGAAGCTCTCGTCAGTTATATGACAAAAACTGGCGAGAGCTTAGTAAATATTATGTGGGTTATCTAAGTATTAGTTATTTCACCAATAATGGTGATTCAGAGGTAGGATTCTCCTGGATACTACTCAAACAAGAACTAATATGCAAGCGGATAGCTCGCTCATAAACACTAGTCTGTTGTGTGCGTACACCTACAGCCTGATATATTAAGTTAATGTCTGGAAATTCAGACCAATACATCAAAAAAATGTCTTTAGCTGGAGTAATAATTTCATAATTATTCTCTTGTCTTTTCTTTCTAAGCTTACAATTATTTAGCTGTAATTTTTGTCTGAATAGTTTTTCAAATTCTGGAATTAAATCTGAAGTAGTTTTCATGTGTTATACACGTTAAAACGTGTTAATTATGCAAAGACTATCTGGTGATATTACTAAGTATGACACTTCAGATACCTCTTACAATATAGTGTATCAGTTATCGAGTCTTTGAGAATTTGAGGTTAATTTTCTCTTTTTACGATTAGAGAAGAAGGGACTAGGGATTGGGGGACTGGGGAAATAGTTAGCAGAGACACCTTAATAATCGGACTGCGAAATCATCTTTGGGTTAGAGCCTTATAAGGTATTCAGTACCTACAGGCTACAGCCTGGGCCTTCAAGACCCTCTGGAAAACAGATTAATTCTAAGTAATCTGGATTTTCCACGAACTTTTTAGCGGCCAGTAATCCGGCAATACTCCAAGTTTGATTGATTCTGGCTTCTTTGCCAATTAAACGACCATTGTTGCCATCGTAGTATTCCGGGAATTTGTCCTTAAATAAACGCTTTTCGGCGATCGCGATTGCTGCTTGAGCAAGTTCTGTTCTACCTGCTTTCTGTGCCGCAGCCACAAATAACCACAGTAAAACTGGCCAGTTACCACCGTTGTGATAAGACCAAGCGCTGTTCTTAGAGTCACATCCTGTAACAATTCTCCACTCTAAACCATCCATTGCTGGAAAGCAAATTTTAACAGGCATATAGCCGATCAAGTCTTGCCAGCGTTGGGCAAATAAATTCATAATGCTTTCAGATTCTTTGTCGCTGGCTAAGGAAGCTAAAATTGCCATTAGATTTCCCAGAGCAAAAAAGCGAAAATCCATCCGTCCCGGCCCTAGATTTCCCGCTAAATATCCTCCAGTTTCGGGCAACCACTCGGTTAACCAAGTGGGGATTGATTCTGAGTGGATATTGAATTTATTAACAATTTCTTTACCAAATTCGTTACCCTTATAACGATATATTTCCCCCAATCGCTTTAGGTCTAGCCAATAATAGTTGCGGATATGATATTTCAAAGATCCCAATCGCCTATTGACTTTGCCGAGGTAAATATCGCCGTCTCCATCTGATAAAAGCAATTCACAAGCTGCCCTCAGAGACGCGTAGAACAAAGCTTGAATTTCTAGAGGATGTTCGTAGACTCCCATCCGACGGTCAATCATAAACGCGCCATCGGGAACTAACATGGTTGGGTACATGGAAAACCGATGTACTAGGCAAAGATCCAAAATTAATTTGATTCCGGCTTGAAAATCTGGCTGACGCGCCAAGGACAAATCGCCTGTAGCCTTTTCATAAGCCCGTAGCAAGAGAATCCACCACATACAAGAATCAATTGGGGGAACACGAGCGATCGCCTGCTCACCAAAATCAGCGACCAAAAATTCCTCATTCCCATTAAAATGTACTTTGAAACTTGCAGGCATCAAACCCGCTCCTGCTTCAAAGCAATCCATTTGCTTTTCATGACTTTGTAATTTCAGTGTTTCTACTAAGAAGTTACGGACAATCTCTGCCTTTCCGTACATCAGAAACACCAAGGCAGAAGGCACAAAATCGCGGAGAAAGCACTGGTCATAATTGAGTGCATCTACCTCTGGATCGTGGGCAGCTACAGTCCCAATGGGTTTTCCCTGGTAATAGATTATGGACTTTTCCAAAAATTCCCAGGCTTCTGCTTCCAGTTGACTGTTCGGATCGATCGCGCTATTCATGGGCGTTTAATTCCACTACATAATATGTATCGGCTTAATTGTGGAAAGTACGCCAGCCTTATCTCAAGCTGACCGGGTTTTCTAAAAGTCAGCATACAGAATTCATCTCAACAATGTCTGATTCTTGGGAGACATCTGCCTGAAGCAGTAGCGACTTCACACCCCAATTTTTGATATTTCCGCAGGCTTTTTGCAATGCCATTTCTTCTCTATCTACCGCAGCTTCAGGGTTTTTGCGGTAATTTATGGCGATATTGCACCCTTGTTGAGCGAGTCTGATAGCGATCGCCTGACTTAAAGCGTTCTTTCCCTATAACCCTATCATATTTCCTCCCTAAGCTGCTTTTGCTTGAATTTGAACTCAGTCAAACAATTTGGGATTTTAGATTATTCTTTTCAATATATCTAGTGGGACTTGTTAAAGAATGAGAGCTAATTTGGTATTAACTCCTATAGAGATTAATACTTTATAGACATGATTTATAGTGCCTTTAAAAGTTTTATTGTCAGTAAAAAAATAGTTACTTCTTCTCTACAGTATTAAAGTAAAATATTAGTGCAGATATCAAACTTATAAGCCTTGTTATAGAGGCAATCCAGGAATTGCCTCTGTCGAGATTGGTACACCCAACCATTGGTGTCAACTTAAGCCCCAGCGAATATAATTCGCGGCTACACAGGCAAAGTCTGCCTACGCGAACTAACACGAAATTAAGGCTTTTTAACCCACAGAGGTGGATTTTCTTTGTGTAGACGCGGTTTCTAACCGCCCATTTCGCGTTAAGTTAACACCAATGACACCCAACCTACCGCTACAAAAAATTATTTCCTAGCAATGATCCACACTGCATGAATAATTCCAGGAATGTAACCGAAAAGTGTCAAAACAATATTAATCCAAAAGTCTGTACCAAAGCCTACTTGTAAAAAGACTCCCAAAGGCGGTACGAAAATGGCACACAGAATCCGAACTAAATCCATTTAAACCTCCTATTAATCTCAACTAAAATAGCTTGTTGAGGAAGTTATTCACCACTGTTCAAGCATATTTGTACTTTTCAAAGATAACATTCTCTCTCTCAATCGAGGTCACGCTTAAGATGCGGTAAACCGCACTCAAGATTAGCCACCGCTAATTTTGGCTTTATAACCTAGCTTGGTCAAAATCTCAACAATTTTCTGCTTGTGTTCACCCTGAATTTCAATTTCGTTATCTTTAAGTGTTCCACCTGTCCCACACTGGGTTTTCAACTGCTTCACCAAATCTGCCAAAGTTCCCGCTCCTTAATTACCTTGGCATCCGGCTGGTAAGCTTCAATCTCAGTAGGCGATAAAACATCTTTAACCTCTAGCAACCGTTCAATGGTGTCTAGCCGCTCATGCAGTACGGACACCTCACC